>NZ_WTVE01000005.1:0-97175 GCF_022496685.1 Pseudomonas sp. B707
GCGCTGGATAATCTTGAGGTGGCGGCTGAGCCGCGCGTCTGAGTGCTGAAACCAAAACGGCCCCTTTACGGGGCCGTTTTTGCGTCTGCAGGAAACCGTTTACCGATGACCATTCGTCTTGAAATCACGCTCACCTGTCAGATCTGACAGGTGACGATGCCCCTCTTTCGCGGTGTCATGAACTTCGTCCCGAAGATGGCTATTTATCGCACGCCAGGAGAGCAACATGAGCATCAACGTCAATTCGACACAGATCACCGCCTTGCTCCAGCTGTATCCGATGGCAATCCCGGGCGCAGAAGAAAACCTGCAACCGCCGAAAACCTACGATCTCGGCATTTCCCAGAGCATTTATTCGCCAACCATCAATCTCTTCATTGTGATCGACGCGGTCAGGTTGTTTTCCACCTCCTTTACAGCAGGTGACTCCGTAAGGCTGTGGGTCAACAGCCTGGCGACATCCGTGATCAAGCTTATCAAGCCGGGCGAAGAGAACGACCGCATTTTTATGGACGCTCCTTGGGGAGTGTTCAAGGATGGCCTCAATACGCTGTACTACGAAGTCACCCGGGTCAGCGGTAATAAAGATCAATCCACCCCGATACTGAATGTGCTGTTCAACAACCCGGTCTCCGGTATCACGGTCAGCCATCCGCCCAGCATTGTTCCGGGGCAGTCGCCTACCGTCACTTTAACCCGGAGCGACCCGCGCCAATTTGACGAAATGGGACTGACCATAGGCTCATGGAGTAAAACCATTCCCTATGTCCATCCTGCCAACCCGGTCACCTACAACCTGACGACCCTTGACCTCCAGCAGATCGGTGACGGTACTCGTACAGTGAGCGCCACCATAAAAGATCAACTGAACAACCTCAGAGTGTCGCCTACGACCTCCATCGTTATCACCGCCAACACACTTGTTTTACTGCCCCCCTCCGTCACGGGGCAGACAGGCAACAACTTCAATCCGACCTTGCAGAATGTCGAGGTAGTGGTGCCTGTGGGCACTTTGCTGCCCAGCGACAGGATCCGTGTCAAATGGGAGGGCGCGATCAGTGCGACCGGGGCCTCATTCAACAGTGCGCAACAGCTGGTCAGTGCGGGCCTGAAGTTTCAGGTACCACGCTCGGTGCTGGCCTACAGTTTGCGTAAAATGGTCAAGGTCACCTATGTAATCGAGCGCAACGGTGTTGAGACCTCATCGCAAGTCTTGCCACTAAATATCCTGCCATTGCCCGCCACGGCGCTGATCCCGCCAAAAATTCTGGAAGCGGATGCGAACAACGTGCTGGACGTTATCGCGCTGGGTACCCAGAACGCCAGGATTCACGCTTTGCTCTGGACACTGATTGCAGACGGCATGCCGTGCTGGCTATCACTGGAAGGCAAGGACCCGAACGGTAATGTGGTTATTCTGCCCTTGTGGAATGGTTTGCCGGCGCGAGTCAATCCGACTTGGGTCAGTCAGGGTTTCTGGCTTCAAACGTTGGTGAACAGCTTCCTCAAGCAACTCGGAAATGCCACCACACTGCTCGTGAAGTTTGCAGTGTCGATGGACATGACCAATGTCAGGGCGACGGCAGAGGAATTTCCGGATAGGGTCTATACGATCAAGGCAGTGGCGCAATCACTTATCGAAGACTTTGAGGCTGTACCGCGACAGTTCATAGGTTTTGGGCAAACGATTCAAACGCCATTAATGACAATCAAGCATATCGGGGGAGCAGGGACTGCGGGTGTGACATCAGTAAGCGATGGTTTTTTGACTATTCCTGGAAAAACAGAAGGGAACGCTTTGCATGTTGGGTATCAAGATGCAGTTGCGCAGCGCATTTCGTTGACCCTTGCATTTCCGTGCGCTCATGTGTCGTTCTGGTATGGGGCTACAAATACCAGCACCAACAAGGTGTACTTTTACGGTCAAAACGGCCTCCTCGGACAGAGAAATCTGCAACTGACCTTGAACAACGTATTCGAGCTTGTTTTCGCTGCAGCGGGAATCATCCGAATTGAGATCGAGAACTCTCCGGGTGACTGGCTTGTGATAGACAACATTTCATTGCGACGGGACTAAAAGGGGACGCATTTATTTACCTGCGGCAAAGCCATGACCAATGGCTTCGCCCATTACCCTCACGGCCCGCAACGATGCGGGCCGTTTTTCTTCACCCCCGATACTGCCCCGGCGTAGCCGCCAGATGCTGCTTGAACGCCCGCTGAAAATGCGCCTGATCGGCAAACCCCGCCTCCAGCGCCACATCCGCAATCAACTGCCCGCGCCTCAGACACTCTCGGGCAAACTGAATGCGCTGGTTGACCAAAAACGCATGGGGCGTCATGCCGAAATGCTGTTTGAAGGCGCGAATCAAATAGGACGGTGACAGCTCGGCGGCGGCGCAAATGTCGTCGAGGCTGAGCAGGTCGGTGCAATGCTGGCGAATGAATTCGGCGGCACGTTCGAGTTTGAAGTTCGGTTCGCGCAACGGTGGTTCGACAGGATTCAGGCGCAGTTGCAGGTCGCTGAAAAACTCCACGGCGGCGCTCTGTTTGCGCAGCACGTCTTGCTGTTCGTCGACCAGCACGCCGTACAACGCATTCAAGTCGCGAAACAGGTGGGCGTCATTCAAATGGGTATCGGCAAACCGCCGAAACTCAAGCTCCGCGCTGAACCCCAGCTGATGCTGCAGATCCGTCAGCCAGGGCGTTTCCACATACAACATCAAATACGACCACGGCTGGTCATCGATCGGGTTGCACGCGTGCACGTCCCCCGGATTTATCAGCACCACGGTGCCGGCCGTCACTTCGAAAGATGATTGCTCATGCACGTAAGTGCTGCGCCCGGCGGTGATCGCGCCGATGGAAAAGTGCGCGTGGGAGTGCCGTGAATAGCAGACCTCGCGCCCATCGGCGATGGCCCGCGCTTCGATGAAGGGCAGGGCGTCGTCGCGCCAGAAGCGCGGGGCTTGTTCGGGGTTCTTGGCGGCAGCGTGTTTCATTGTTGGGGTTCTCGGCAGGCCAGTGCCCGAGTGTATTAGCTCTGGCCGGCGAAGGCTCGCTCGAGTTCGGCGATGTCGATTTTTTTCATCCCGAACATGGCCTGCATCGCCCGTTGGACCTTGGTCTGGTCGGGGTCGGTCATCATGTGCATGAAGGGCACCGGCACGATCTGCCATGACACGCCGAACTTGTCCTTGAGCCAGCCGCATTGCTGGGCTTCCACCGGCCCGCCGGCGCTGAGGTTGCCCCAGAAGTGGTCGACTTCTTCCTGGTTCTGGCAATTGACCTGAAACGAGATCGCCTCATTGAACTTGAACATCGGCCCGCCATTGAGCCCGGTGAAGGTATGGCCGTCGAGTTCGAAACTGACGGTCATCACCGAGCCCTCCGGGCGCCCGTGGAATTCCTGGCCGACCTTGCTGTAGTGGGTGAGGGCGGTGATTTTCGAGTGATCGAAGATCGAGCAGTAAAACTTCGCCGCAGCTTCCGCCTGATCGTCGAACCACAGGCACGGGGTCAGCTTTTGAAAGCGTTGCATGGCAGTCATCCTCGGCAGGTTAGACACGCTGGATTAAAAGCGTAGTCAGTCCGAAGCGGGTCGTAGGCGCCATAGATCGACAAGTGCGCCCAAAAACGTTTGTCGTTAGACTTGCCGCCCCGATTTTGCCGCAAGGACGCTCTGCATCATGGTTGCCTCTCGTACATGGATTTTTTTCTGCCTGTTTGCCGCCGCGTCGGCCAGTGCCGAACCTTTGAGCTGTCAGCTCTTGGATCCGGCAAACAGGTACAGCGTCGATGTGACCATCGAGCATCCACCGACGCAGAACTTCGAACCAGTGGCGGCACAAGTCATCCTGCGCGACAAGTCCAGTGGCGAAGTGTTGCAACGAATCGACACGGCCGATGCCGTCGACCTGGTTCCGCTCAACGATTCAGCCAAGGCCTTGCGATGCGACGAGCAACGTCTGGTGGTGTTTGGCGACTTCAATTTCGATGGACACCAGGATCTGGCGCTCCGTAACGGTAACGACGGTGGCTACGGCGCGGCATCCTACGACGTCTATCTGTTTAAGCCGTCGAGCCCGGTGCTGGTGCCGAACAAGGCTTTGTCGGCGCTGACTCGCGAACCGTATCTGGGGTTGTTTGAAGTCGATGGCGCCGCTCGCCACCTTGTCACACACGCGAAGAGCGGTTGCTGCTGGCGCCAGAGCAGTACCTGGCAGGTGAAGGACAATTCGCCGGTCAAGGTGACCGAAATCATCGAGGTGGCACAGCGGCCGTCGGAAGGCAGCCCGCTGATGCCGGCGGGTTATACCGACGTCACGCAGCGGGAATTGAAGGAAGGCAAATGGCGGGAACAGCGTCGCCTTGAAGGGCCCGTGGGTGAAGCGCCGGTGATGCTGCGGGGCAAGCTCGATGGCAAGATCCCATTCGAGCTGTGGTGGCAGATGCTGGGTGGCGTCTACATTGGCGAGGTTCGTTACACGAAAACGGGCAATGGCCAACCGATCCGACTGGTGGGCGAGACCTACGATGACGGAGCTGTGTTGCTGCATGAGCTGGACGCCCAGGGCCGTGTCACCGGCGACTGGTATGTGGCGGGTGAGCCTGATGAGCACGGTTTCCAGGGCGGGACATGGCACGACGGCGACAAGTCTCTGATCTTCGAAGCGCGACCGACGGCGTTCCGGGTTGCACCGCAAAAGTTTCAGACGCCCACGGGCGATCAGCGTGAAGGACGTTACGTGATGATGGCGCCGGACGAGCGATCGGCGTGGCTGACGATCAAAATCGTGCCGGCCACCGAGAAGGGTGCGGGTGAGCAGGCGTTGATCCAGATGGCCGTGACGCAACCGGGCAAACCACCCCGCCAGGAGACTCGGCAGTGGCCGTTGCAGGCGGGCAATCTGGTGATCGGTCAGGATCAGATCGCCGAGCCACTTTATCGATTGCGACTGCTCGACGGAGCGGTGCAAGTGGAGGGTGCCGGTGAGTTCTCTGATTTCAGAGGGGCTTACGCAAAGCAACCCTGAAGGCGATTGTTGTCTTTATGACTATCACTGAAGTCGATGTGACTCTTTCTGGGTCGAGTCATATTGACTTCTTATGGCTTATCTAGCTGATCTTTAAAGATAAAAAATCTGGCACACGAATTGATACATCAATCGTACAAACTGATCCGCTCAGGAGTACGAAACATGTTCACTTTCTTCGAGAATCCGCTGAACGTTCTGCACCTGTCGAGCAAAGTGCTCGTCGCCGGTCTGGTCATGTTGCTGGCCGGGATCTACGGCGCTTATCTGTATCAGGGCCACATGCCGATTGCGTTGCTGGTGGCGATGCATGCCATGACCATCGTTGGCCCGACGCTGATCAAGATCGGCTATGTGATGCGGCTCCTGTCTCAATATCGGCTGGGCCCACATCACGCCGCCGTGGTGGTTTGAACATGCGCAGACTCGCCGATGCGCCGCTGTTCAGCCTGGGCTTTCGGCCGCTGTTTCTGGCCGGGGCCGGATTCGCCGCGCTGGCGATCCTGATCTGGGGTCTGTGGCTTTACGGACATTGGTTCGATCTGCAACCGGCGGGCGGCATGCTTGCGTGGCATCGACATGAAATGCCCTTCGGTTTCGCGGCGGCGATCGTTGCCGGGTTTCTGCTGACGGCGGTGCCCAACTGGACCGGCATTCCCGGAGTGCGCGGCGGGGCGCTGATCGCTCTGGTGTCGGTCTGGCTGCTCGGACGTGTGGCCTGGTGGCTGCCGTTGCCGACCGGGCTGATTCTTGCGCTGCAATGGGGTTTTCTGCCGCTGCTGGCGGTGATGCTGGCGCGGGACCTGATCGCCGCGCGCAAACGCGACAATTACCCGATTGTGCTGGTGCTCGGGTTGATGGCGGGTTGTCAGGCGCTGACTTTGATTGGCCTGTACAACGACGACGCCGGCCTGCAACGCCAGGGTGTTCTGGGCGCTTTGTGGCTGGTGGCAGCGCTGATGACCGTGATCGGTGGGCGGGTGATTCCGTTCTTCATCCAGCGCGGCTTGAACCGTCCACCGGCGCCGGCCGCCAACCCACTGCCAACCCGCTTGCTGTTGATCGGCAGCCTGCTGACCGCAGTCACTTTTGCGGCAGGCCTCAATGATTCACCCCGGCTGTGGCTGGCAGGCTTGTTTGTGCTGACCGGCAGTTTGCAGTTGATGCGGCTGATCCGCTGGCATGATCGCGGGATGTGGCGGGTGCCGCTGCTCTGGTCGTTGTATCTGGCTTACGGCTGGATGGCGTTGGCAACCTGGGCCATGGCGCTGTGGCATCTGGGTTTGATCGGCCAGCAAAGCCTGGCGACTCATGCGCTGGCGGTCGGCGGGGTGGGTGGGTTGATTCTGGCGATGATCGCGCGGGTCAGCCTTGGGCATACCGGCCGGTTGTTACAGCCTTCCAAAGGCATGGTGTTGGGCTTTGCGCTGGTGCTGATCGCTGCGGGTTGCCGGGTGTTGCTGGTGCCGTTTTCCAGTCTGGGGCTGGGGCTGTCCGTGGTGCTCTGGTGCGCGGGGTTCGCGCTGTTTTTGCGGCATTACACCGGGATCCTGCTTAAGCCGAGGCTCTAGGGTTTTTATCCGCGACGCTCGGCAATCATCAACAACGACTGCGGCATCGGGCTTTGCGGATGCTGCGGCTCGCGCAGGCCGGTCAACTGCAGGCCGGCCATGTCCAGCGCATTCAGCCAACTGGACAAGGTGCGGAAATACCACGGCATCGGTTGCCACTCGCCCTGAAAACCGTCGAAGGTTTCTTCCCGCCATCCATCCTGATAATCACCGGTCGCGACCGACCACGGATGCAGCGTCTGGATCACCAGCGCACCGCCGGGCACGAGCAGGGCATTCATCGCCGCGAGCAGCGGAATGATGTCCTGATGCAGCAGGGAAAAGTTGGCGCAGATCAGGTCGTAGTCGCGGCCAATGTCGACCTTCGCCTCAACCAGATCTTCGTAACTGGCGACATGCACGGGCGATGAACCTGCCACCCGCGCGGCCTCGACCAGCGTCGCATCGCCGTCGACGCCGACCGCATCGAATCCTCGCTCGGCCAGCGCCCGCAATAGCCAGCCTTCGCCGCATCCCAGATCGAGCACGCGCTCCGGCTGGCGCCCCATCACCGCCAGCAGAATGGCCTGATCGGTGACCTGCCGGCGACTCTCGATGGCGCCGCTGCGCACGGCTTCGGTCCAGGCCCGGGCGTTGTGATGCCAGCTCTGGAGGAGGGTGGATTCAGGCGAGGACATGACGGGCTCCGGGATCGCGGGATGCAGGCAAGGATAGGTCAGGTGTAGTCGGCCAGTTGAATCCGGTTGCGACCGCCGCGCTTGGATTCGTAGAGCGCGCTGTCACCTTGCTCGATCAACGCCGCGAGGCTGAGCGGCGGCTGATCGAACACCTTGGCACCGATGCTCAGGGTGACCGCTTGCGGGGTGGTGTAGGTCTGGGAAGTCATCTGCTGAAACTGTTCGCGCAGCGCGCTGCCCAGCACCATGATCTGTGCGTGCGACGCATCGCCCAGCAGCATCACGAATTCGTCACCGCCCAGCCGTGCTGCCAGCGCATCTTTGGGCAGTACCGCGCGGATCATTTCGCTGAGGGCGATGAGCAAGCGGTCGCCGGCGGTGTGGCCGTACAGATCGTTGATCAGTTTGAAGTTGTCGATGTCGATCAGCAGCAGCGCGCCGGGGCGGGCGCTGGACACTTCATCAAGCAGGCGCGGTGCGCGGACTTCCAGGGCGCGGCGGTTGTACAGCGCGGTCAGCGGATCCCGGGCGGCCAGTTCGGCAATCTGCTTTTCACGCCGGTAGCGCTCGGTGCCGGTCATCGACAGCGCGATCAGCATGATCGCCATCGCACCCTCGACCAGGGAAATCTGAATGATTTCGCCGCGCAGCGACGCCAGATCGATCAGCGTGCCGGGAATCACCGCGATGATCGCCTTGGCGAAATAGAACGCGCCGTGGATCAGCAGCACATAACGCAACTGCACTGCGCCGACGCTCAACGATTTGCCGTGCGGACGCAGCAACAGGCTGGCCCGCAGCATCAGCGCGGCCACCAGCAGCGAGTTGGCCATCAGCATGATCTTCGACCACGACGGATCTTCCGGTAGCAGCAGCAACGCCAGCCAGAGCAGGAACATCAAGTACCAGGCGCGTGACAAGCGCTGCTGGGTAAACCGCGCGACCCCAAGCAGAAACAGCCAGTGCGCGACCACCAGCAGGCCGTTGGCGAACCAGATGCCGATCAGCGGATAACCATTGGCGCGCAACAGGGCCAGGCTCGAACCGACGGTGATGGTGGCGAAACCGGCGCTCCAGAACAGCAGGGAAGGTTCGCGGATGCTGCGCCATTCGACCGCCAGATACAGGGCGGCCGCCGCGGCCAGGGCGGTGGAAATGGTGAGCATCGTGAGAGGATCGAGCGCCATGAAAGGACAGGTCTGCCTGGATAGTGTTAATGAGCCACGATTGTAAGCGTTCCCCCAATGGGCTGCTATTTTCACTCACCGGATATTCCATTTTCAGGCGAGGTGTCCCATGGACCGATTGACCGGCGGTTGTCTGTGCGGCGAAGTGCGGATCGAGACGTCGGGGCGACCCTACAGGGTTGGCGTTTGCCATTGTCTGGATTGCCGCAAACACCATGGCGCGCTGTTTGCCGCGTCGGCGATCTTTCCCGAGGACGCGGTGACGATCAGCGGCGAGACCCGTGACTATGCCGGGCGACATTTCTGTCCGCGTTGTGGCTCGTCGGTGTTTGGCCGCAGTGGCGATGAAGTCGAAGTGAATCTGGGCGCGCTGGATGCGCCGGATCAATTCCAGCCCACCTATGAGCTGTGGACGGTGCGTCGCGAGTCGTGGCTGCCGGCCTTCCCATTGGCCCGACACTACGTGCGTGATCGCGAGAGAACGGGGCGAACCGAAGAGTAACCGGGGTCAGGCAGGGCGCCTGACCCCGGCCACTATTAGCCGCGAATGAACGCCAGCAGATCCGCGTTGATCGTCGGCGCCTCGGTGGTCGGCATCCCGTGGGGGAAGCCCGGATAGATCTTCAGCGTGCTGTTTTTCAGCAGCTTCGCCGACAGCACACCGGCGTTTTCATAGGGCACGATCTGGTCGTCGTCGCCGTGCATCACCAGCACCGGGATCGAGATGCTTTTCAGGTCGGCGGTGAAGTCGGTCTGTGAGAAGGCAACGATGCCGTCGTAGTGCGCCTTGGCGCCGCCCATCATGCCCTGACGCCACCAGTTCGCAATGATCCCTTCCGATGGCTTGGCGCCAGGGCGGTTGTAGCCGTAAAACGGCCCACTGGGCACGTCGCGATAGAACTGCGCACGATTGGCCGCCAGTTGCGCCTGAAGATCGTCGAACACTGACTTGGGCAAACCGCCGGGGCTGCTCTCGGTTTTCACCATCAGCGGCGGCACGGCGCTGATGATCGCGGCTTTCGATACCCGATCCTCGCCATGCCGGGCGATGTAGTGAATCACCTCGCCGCCACCGGTGGAGTGGCCGACGTGCACGGCTCTCTGCGTCCCCAGATGATTGACCACCGCCGCCACATCGTCGGCGTAGTGATCCATGTCGTGGCCGTCCCAGACCTGGCTCGAGCGCCCGTGACCCCGTCGGTCATGGGCCACGACCCGGAAGCCCTGCGCGAGGAAGAACAGCATCTGCGCATCCCAGTCGTCCGCGCTGAGCGGCCAGCCGTGGTGGAAGTGGATCACCGGGGCGTCTTTCGGGCCCCAGTCCTTGTAGAAGATTTCGACGCCGTCTTTCGTTGTGACATATCCCATGTTCGCGACTCCTGGAAAGTGTGAAGGGGCAGGTCTTGCGATGACAACCGGATCAACTGTAGGAGCAAAGTCGGCACTTTGATCGAAGAATTCCCGAACGGTGCTGCATGACCGGTGGTCGCAGCGGCTGGTCGTCGGGTCAAAATGCGCTTAGCTGAAAGGGATAAGCCGAGGCGCGCACGGCCATCGAGAGCTGTAGCAGCGCCCTTCAGAACACCGTGAGTCTGAGGAAGTCCCCGATGCTGACCTTGAACATCAATGGCAAGGATCAGGAGCTCGATGTCCCCGCGGACATGCCGTTGCTCTGGGTCCTGCGCGATGTCGCGCACCTGACCGGTACCAAATTCGGATGCGGCATGGCCCAGTGCGGTGCCTGCACCGTGCACGTCGATGGCGCACCGCTGCGCTCCTGCATCACCCCGGCCACGGCCGTCGCCCATGGCCAGAAGATCCTCACCATCGAAGGCCTGTCGAGCGACGGTTCGCACCCGGTGCAGCAGGCCTGGGCCGAACTGGACGTGGTGCAATGCGGCTACTGCCAGTCCGGGCAGATCATGTCCGCCGCCGCGTTGCTGGCGAAAATCCCCAAACCCACCGACAGCGATATCGATCAGGCGCTCTCCGGCAATATCTGCCGCTGCGGCACGTACCCAAGAATCCGCGCGGCGGTCAAACGTGCCGCCGACATCGGCTGAGCGAGGGGAGGTGAGTGATGAACAGTCCTGTATCCCGTCGCGGATTTCTCAAGGGCAGCGCCGTGCTTGGCGGTGGTCTGGTGGTGGCGTTCGTGGTGCCCGGCGGCAATCGCTTTGCCAAGGCAGCCGAGAACGAAGGCAAGGTGTTTGCGCCGAACGCGTTCCTGCGGATTGCAGCGGACAACAGCGTGACCGTGCTGCTCGGCCATTCGGAAATGGGCCAGGGCATCTGGACCGGGCTGACCATGTTGATCGCCGAAGAGCTGGACGCCGACTGGTCGAAGATCCGCGTCGAGCACTCGCCAGCTTCGGCAGCCGATTACGGCATGCCCGGTTTTGGCGGGATGCAGATTACCGGCGGATCGACTTCAACCTGGATGGAGTTCGACCGCTACCGCCTCGCTGGTGCCACCGCGCGGCAGATGCTGATCGAAGCGGCGGCCAAGCGTTTCAACGTGGCACCGTCGACGATCCGCACCGAGTCCGGCGTGGTGATTGCCGGCGACAACCGCGCCACATACGGCGAACTGGCGGACGCCGCCGGGCAACTGCCGGTGCCGGATCCGAAGTCGATCACCTTTAAAGAAGCCAAGGACTGGAAAGTCATCGGCAAACCCACCAAACGCCTCGACACCCCGGAGAAAATCACCGGTCGCGCCAAGTTCGGCATGGACGTGCAGTTCGACGGATTGATGACGGCGATGGTGGCGCGGGCGCCGGCGTTCGGCGCCACGGTAAAATCCTTCGAAGGCGCTGAGGCGTTGGCGATCCCCGGCGTGCACAAAGTGGTGCAAGTGCCGACCGGTGTGGCGGTGGTCGCCGAGCATTACTGGGCGGCAAAACTCGGTCGCGATGCGTTGAAGGTCGATTGGGACCTGGGGCCGAACGCTGATCTGAGCAGTGAAAAGCTGTTGGCGAGTTTCCGCAAACTGGCGGCCACGCCGGGCACTTCGGCGGCGCAGGCCGGCGATGCCAAGGGCAACTTCGGCAAGGCAGCGAAGAAAATCGATGTTGAATACAGCGTGCCATACCTGGCCCACGCGCCGATGGAGCCGCTCAACTGCACGGTGAAGATCAGCGCCGACAAGTGCGAGATCTGGACCGGCACCCAGTTCCAGACGCTGGATCAGATGGTTGCCGGCAAGATCACCGGGCTCAAGCCGGAGCAGGTGGAGATTCACACCGAATTTCTCGGTGGTGGTTTCGGCCGGCGGGCCAACCCGACCTCGGACTTTGTCGCCGAAGCGGTGCAAGTGGCCAAGGCTGCGGCGATGCCGGTGAAAACCGTGTGGTCGCGCGAAGACGATATTCGCGGTGGCTACTACCGCTCGATGTTTCTGCATCAGGCGAAGATCGGCCTCGGCGCCGACGGCCTGCCGCTGGCCTGGCAGCATGTGCTGGTCGGGCAATCGATCATGGCCGGCACCATGCTCGAGAAAACCATGGTCAAGAACGGCGTCGACCAGACGTCGGTCGAAGGCGTTTCGGACAGCCCGTACATCAAGGGCCTGGCCCATCATCAGGTCGATCTGCACTCGCCGACCACCGGGATCAACGTGCTGTGGCTGCGTTCGGTGGGTCATAGCCACACCGCGTTTGTCATGGAGTCGCTGATCGATGAAATGGCCACGGCGGCGGGCAAGGACCCGGTGGAGTACCGAAGAACGCTGCTCAAGGATCATGCCCGGCATCTCGGCGTGTTGAATCTGGCGGTGGAGAAGGCCAACTGGAAAGCCCCGCTGCCGGACGGCCATGCGCTGGGCGTGGCGGTGCACGAATCGTTCGGCAGTTACGTGGCGCAGGTGGCGGAGGTGTCACAGGACAATCTGGCGATCCGCGTGCATCGCGTGGTCTGCGCGGTGGACTGCGGGATTGCGGTCAACCCGCAGAGCATCGCTGCGCAGATGGAATCGTGCATCACCTTCGGCCTGGGCATGGCGCTGCACAGCAAACTGACGCTCAAGGACGGCCATGTCGTGCAGTCCAACTATCACGACTATCAGGTGTTGCGGCTCAATGAAATGCCGCTGGTCGAGGTGCACATCGTGCCCAGCAGCGAGAAACCCGGCGGCATCGGCGAGGCCGGTGTACCGCCCACGGCGCCGGCGGTGGCCAACGCGGTATTCGCCCTGACCGGGCAGCGCCTGCGGGAAATGCCGCTGCAATTGTCGGGGGTGTGAGATGAAACGACATTTGTTGTTGGGCACGGTGATTCTGCTTGGGCTGGGCGGTTACGCGTCGGATCTGTTCGCTGACGATCAGGAAGCCTTGAAGGCCTTCAGCACGGTGCAGAAAGTCTTCCAGAGCCCGCGCTGCCAGAACTGTCACATTCCCGGCGATTCGCCGTTGCAGTTCGACGCCGGCATCCCCCACGCGATGAACGTGGTACGCGGCATGGACGGCAAGGGCGCCGCCGGTTTGCCCTGCGCCACCTGTCACGCCGAAAGCAATCCGCCGGCCAGTTATGGCCCCCATGCGCCACCGGGCGCGCCGCACTGGAGCCTGCCGCCTGCCGCCCACAAGATGGCCTGGATCGGTCTGCCGCCGGATCGCTTGTGCGCAATGATCAAGGACCGCGCCAGCAACGGCGACCGGGACTTCGCCGCGCTGATCAAACACGTCAGCGAGGACAAACTGGTGCTCTGGGGCTGGAGTCCCGGGGCAGGGCGCGCGCCGGTGCCGGTGCCGCACGATATCTTCGTGACCCAGTTCAAACTCTGGGCCGATGCGGGCGGGCCGTGTCCGGTGGCCGGTGGATGAGAAGTTGAGTCATTGCTGATTCGGGCTACGCTCAACTGCATCGACGACAAAGGAGTGTGTGATGCTGGTACCCGGCAAACCCGCTAATGAAGTTGCGCGCATTCAAGCGCTGCAGGACCTGAAGCTGCTCGACACCGCACCGGAGGAGCGCTTCGACCGGCTGACGCGACTGGCCAAGCGTCTGTTCAACGTGCCGATCGCGCTGGTCACGCTGGTGGACAAGGAGCGGCAATGGTTCAAGTCGTGCGTGGGTCTGGACACGGCCGAAACGCCACGCTCTGTTTCATTCTGTGGCCATGCGATTCTCAAGGACGAGCTCATGCTGGTACCTGACGCCCGAGAGGACGAGCGTTTCCACGACAACCCTTTGGTTACCGGGGAGCCGAAAATCCGGTTCTACGCCGGTTATCCGCTGACCGTACCCAGCGGCAACAAGATGGGCACCTTGTGCCTGATCGACACCAAACCCCGCGATCTCGACGACGAGGAGCGCGCCCTGCTGCGCGATCTGGCCGGCATGGCCGAGCAGGAACTGATGGCCGTGCAGATGGCGAGCATGGACGAGCTGACGCTGCTGTCCAATCGTCGCGGCTTCAAGATGCTGGCCCAGCACGCGCTCGACGCCTGCGCACGCCTGGAAAAACCGGCGACGCTGCTGTTTTTCGACCTCAATGATTTCAAGCAGATCAACGACCTTTATGGGCACGCCGAGGGCGACAGCGCGCTCAAGACCTTCGCCGATGTGCTGCGCATCGCCTTTCGCGAGAGCGATGTGGTCGGGCGGCTGGGCGGCGATGAATTCGTGGCGCTGCTGACCGGCTCAAGCCATGTCGAAACCACGGCGATCATGGCGCGACTCAAGGAAATTCTCGAAGAGCGCAATGCCACGTTGCACCGGGGTTACGCGATTCGCTTCAGCGTCGGCCAGATCGAATACAACCCGCAGCGCCATGACACCGTGGACAAGTTACTGGCGGATGCGGATGCAGCGATGTATGAGCACAAGCAAGCGTTGAAGCGTTGTTGATTCTGGCCTTATCGCCAGCAGGCTGGCTCCCACAGAAAAAGACGATGTTAACGAAATCGCAGGCATGAAAAAGCCCGCCTGAATAGGCGGGCTTTTTATCGGCAGCGCGAAGATTACTCTTCGATGTTGCCCATGGCGGTGGTGTTGAAGCCGCCGTCCACGTACATGATTTCACCGCTGATGCCCGACGCCAGGTCGGAGCACAGGAAGGCGCCGGCGTTGCCGACTTCTTCGATGGTGACGTTGCGGCGCAGCGGGGTTTGCGCTTCGTTGGCGGCCAGCATCTTGCGGAAGTTCTTGATGCCCGAAGCTGCCAGGGTACGGATCGGACCGGCCGATACGCAGTTGACGCGGGTGCCGTCCGGGCCCAGGGAGCCGGCCAGGTAACGTACGCCGGCTTCCAGCGAAGCCTTGGCCATGCCCATCACGTTGTAGTTCGGCATGGTGCGCTCGGCGCCCAGGTACGACAGGGTCAGCAGGCTGCCGTTGCGGCCTTTCATCATTTCACGGCCAGCTTTGGCCAGGGCCACGAAGCTGTAGGCGCTGATGTCGTGAGCGATGCGGAAACCGTCACGGGTGGTGGCTTCGGTGAAGTCGCCGTCCAGTTGGTCGCCCGGGGCGAAGCCGACGGAGTGCACGATGCAGTCCAGGCCGTCCCACTTTTTGCTCAGTTCTTCGAAGACCTTGGCGATTTCTTCATCGCTGGCCACGTCGCACGGGAAGCACAGCTCAGGGCTCGAACCCCAGCCCTGTGCGAACTCTTCGACGCGACCTTTCAGTTTGTCGTTCTGATAAGTGAAGGCAAGCTCAGCGCCCTCGCGATGCATGGCGGCAGCGATGCCGGATGCGATGGACAGCTTGCTGGCGACACCGACGATCAGTACGCGCTTACCGGCGAGAAAACCCATGTGTTGCTCCTCTTTCAGGTTATTGCGCAGTGGCTGGTGCCAGGAAAGCGGCCTCCAGCAACTGCTGTGTATACGGATGTTGGGGGGCGGCAAAGATACTTTGCGCGTCTCCCTGTTCGACCACTTGGCCATGTTTGACCACCATCAGTTGGTGGCTCAGCGCTTTGACGACAGCCAGGTCATGGCTGATGAACAAATACGTCAGGTTGTACTTGGCTTGCAGTGAACGCAACAGCTCCACCACTTGCCGCTGCACCGTCCGGTCGAGCGCCGAAGTCGGCTCGTCCAGCAGAATCAGCGCCGGCTTGAGCACCAAGGCCCGGGCTATGGCAATTCGCTGCCGTTGCCCACCGGAAAATTCGTGGGGGTAGCGGTGCCGGGTTTCCGGATCCAGACCTACCTCCTTCAATGCCGCAATAATCGCCGCTTCCTGCTCGGCGGCGGTGCCCATCTTGTGGATCCGCAGGCCTTCGCCAACGATGTCATTCACGCACATCCGCGGGCTCAGGCTGCCAAACGGATCCTGAAACACCACCTGCATCTCCCGGCGCAGCGGCCGGACTTCGCTTTGCGTCAGGCAGTCTAGCTGCTTGCCCTCAAAACGGATCGCACCTTTGCTGCCGATCAACCGCAGGATCGCCAGACCCAGGGTGGATTTGCCGGAACCGCTTTCCCCCACGATCCCCAGAGTCTGACCCTGAGGCAGGCTGAAATTGATGCCGTCCACTGCCTTGACGTGATCCACCGTGCGCTTGAGCAGGCCTTTCTTGATCGGGAACCAGACTTTCAGATCCTCGACTTCAAGCAGCGGCGCCCCGATTTTATTGCTCGCCGGGCCTCCGCTGGGCTCCGCGCCAAGCAGTTCCCGAGTGTACGGATGCTGCGGCGAACGGAACAGCTCTTCGCACGATGCCTGTTCGACGATGCAACCGCGCTGCATGACACATACACGATGCGCAATTCTTCGCACGAGGTTCAAATCGTGACTGATCAGTAACAGCGCCATGCCCAATCGAGCCTGCAATTCCTTGAGCAGGTCGAGGATTTTCAGCTGAACGGTCACGTCCAGCGCAGTGGTCGGTTCGTCGGCGATCAGCAGTTCCGGCTCGTTGGCCAAGGCCATGGCGATCATCACCCGCTGGCGCTGGCCGCCGGACAATTCGTGGGGCAGGGCCTTGAGGCGCTTGTGCGGCTCGGGGATGCCGACCATCTCCAGCAACTCCAGCGTGCGCTTGGTCGCGACCTTGCCGGTCAGGCCCTTGTGGATGCCCAGCACCTCGTTGATCTGCTTCTCGATCGAGTGCAGCGGGTTGAGCGAGGTCATCGGCTCCTGAAAGATCATCGCGATCCGGTTGCCACGAATGTGACGGATGGTCTTTTCGCCCAGCTCCAGCAGGTTCTGCCCGGAATAATTGATGCTGCCGGCCGGATGCCGCGCCAGCGGATAGGGCAGCAGGCGCAGGATCGAATGCGCCGTCACCGACTTGCCCGAGCCTGACTCGCCGACCAGCGCCAGGGTTTCGCCGCGCTTGATGTCGAAACTCACGCCTTCGACCACCCGTTGCACGCGATCACCGATGCCGAACTCGACGGCCAGGTCGCGGATTTCGATCAGATTGTCCTGATTCATGTCACTTCCTCGGGTCGAAGGCATCGCGAGCGGACTCGCCGATGAACACCAGCAAACTCAACATCAGCGCCAGCACCGCAAACGCGCTCATGCCCAGCCACGGCGCCTGCAGGTTGGATTTGCCCTGGGCCACCAGCTCACCCAGCGACGGACTGCCGGCCGGCAAGCCGAAACCGAGGAAGTCCAGGGCGGTGAGGGTGCCGATGGCGCCGGTCAGGATGAACGGCATGAAGGTCATGGTCGAAACCATGGCGTTGGGCAGAATGTGGCGGAACATGATCGCGCCGTTCTGCATGCCCAGCGCCCGGGCTGCGCGCACGTATTCGAGGTTACGCCCGCGCAGGAACTCGGCGCGCACCACGTCCACCAGGCTCATCCACGAGAACAGCAGCATGATCCCCAGCAGCCACCAGAAATTCGGCTGGACGAAACTGGCGAGGATGATCAGCAAGTACAACACCGGCAAGCCCGACCAGATCTCCAGAAAGCGCTGGCCGGCCAGATCGACCCAGCCGCCGTAGAAACCCTGCAAGGCGCCGGCAATGACGCCGATAATCGAGCTGAGCACGGTCAGGGTCAGGGCGAACAGCACGGAGATACGGAAGCCGTAGATCACCCGCGCCAGCACATCGCGGCCCTGATCGTCGGTACCCAGCAGGTTGTCCGCCGATGGCGGGGCGGGGGCCGGGACTTTCAGGTCGTAGTTGATGCTCTGGTAGCTGAACGGAATCGGCGCCCACAGCACCCACGCGTCCTTGGCCTTGAGCAGCTCGCGGATGTACGGGCTCTTGTAGTTGGCTTCCAGCGGAAATTCGCCGCCGAAGGTGGTTTCCGGGTAGCGCTTGATCGCCGGGAAATACCAGTTGTTGTCGTAATGCACCACCAGCGGCTTGTCGTTGGCGATCAGCTCGGCGCCGAGGCTCAGGCCGAACAGGATCAGAAACAGCCACAGCGACCACCAGCCACGCTTGTTGGCCTTGAACAGTTCGAAGCGCCGGCGGTTGAGAGGGGACAGGTTCATCTCAATGCTCCCGGCTGGCAAAGTCGATGCGCGGATCGACAAGGGTGTAGGTGAGGTCGCCGATCAGTTTCACCACCAGCCCCAGCAGGGTGAAGATGAACAGGGTGCCGAACACCACCGGGTAATCGCGGTTGATCGCCGCTTCAAAGCTCATCAGGCCGAGGCCATCGAGGGAGAAGATCACTTCCACCAGCAACGAGCCGGTGAAGAAGATGCCGATGAACGCCGACGGAAACCCGGCAATCACCAGCAGCATCGCATTGCGGAACACATGGCCGTAGAGCACGCGGTGGCGGGTCAGGCCCTTGGCCTTGGCGGTGACCACGTATTGCTTGTTGATCTCGTCGAGGAAGCTGTTTTTGGTCAGCAGGGTCATGGTTGCGAAGTTGCCGATCACCAGCGCCGTCACCGGCAGTGCCAGGTGCCAGAAGTAATCGAGTACCTTGCCGCCCAGGCTCAGCTCATCGAAGTTGTTCGAGGTCAGGCCGCGTAGAGGAAACCAGTCCAGATAACTGCCGCCGGCAAACACCACGATCAGCAGAATCGCAAACAGGAACGCCGGGATCGCATAACCGACGATGATCGCCGAACTGGTCCATACGTCGAAATGACTGCCGTGCCGCGTGGCCTTGGCGATCCCCAGCGGAATCGACACCAGGTACATGATCAACGTGCTCCACAGCCCGAGGGAGATCGACACCGGCATCTTTTCCTTGATCAAGTCGATGACCTTGGCATCGCGGAAAAAACTGTCGCCGAAATCCAGCCGGGCGTAGTTCTTGACCATGATCCACAGACGTTCCGGGGCCGATTTGTCGAACCCGTACATCTTCTCGATTTCCTTGATCAGCGCCGGGTCCAGCCCTTGCGCACCGCGATAGGAGGAGCCGGCCACCGACACTTCGGCACCGCCGCCGGCGATGCGGCTGGTGGCGCCTTCGAAGCCTTCGAGCTTGGCGATCATCTGTTCCACCGGCCCGCCGGGCGCGGCCTGGATGATCACGAAGTTGATCAGCAGAATGCCGAACAGGGTCGGGATGATCAGCAGCAGTCGCCGAAAAATGTACGCCAGCATCTGATTACTCCGTGCCCACAGGGTCGGCTTGCAGTTGGGTTTCGACTTCTACCGCCGGCTTCGCATCGGGTTTGACCCACCAGGTGTTAATGCCGATGTCGTATTTGGGGGAGACTTTCGGGTGGCCGATGTGGTTCCAGTACGCCACGCGCCAGGTCTTGATGTGCCAGTTGGGGATCACGTAGTAGCCCCATTGCAGCACACGGTCGAGGGCACGGGCGTGGGCCACCAGGCTTTTGCGCGAGTCGGCGTTGATCAGGTTCTCCACCAGGTGATCGACCACCGGGTCCTTGAGGCCGATCGAATTTCGGCTGCTGGACTTGTCGGCGGCGGCGCTCATCCAGAATTCGCGCTGCTCGTTGCCGGGCGAGTTGGACTGCGGAAAGCTGCCGACCATCATGTCGAAGTCTCGCGAGCGCACGCGATTGACGTATTGCGAGACGTCGACGCGGCGGATCACCAGGTCGATGCCGAGGTCGCTGAGATTGCGCTTGAACGGCAACAACACGCGTTCGAATTCGGTCTGCGCCAGGAGGAACTCGATGACCACCGGTTTGCCGGTCGCGTCGACCATTTTGTCGTCGACGATTTTCCAGCCAGCCTCTTGCAGCAACTGATACGCCTCGCGCTGCTGCGTGCGGATCATGCCGCTGGCGTCGGTTTTCGGATTTTCGAAGGCTTCGCTGAACACCTGCGCCGGCAGCTGGCTGCGGAACGGATCGAGGATCGCCACCTGTTCTGCATCAGGCAGGCCGGTGGCGGCCATTTCCGAGTTTTCGAAGTAACTGCGGGTGCGCGCATAAGCGCCGTTGAACAATTGCTTGTTGGTCCATTCGAAGTCGAACAGCAGGCCGAGGGCCTGGCGCACCCGCACGTCCTGAAACACCGGGCGGCGCAAATTGAAGACGAAGCCCTGCATGCCGGTCGGATTGCTGTTGGCAATCTGTTCCTTGATCAGGCGCCCTTCGGTCACTGCCGGCACGTTGTAGGCGTTGGCCCAGTTTTTCGCGGCCATTTCCAGCCAGTAATCGAACTGCCCGGCTTTCAACGCTTCCAGCGCGACGGTGTTGTCGCGGTAGTAGTCGGTGGTCATCACGTCGAAGTTGTAGAAGCCACGATTGACCGGCAGATCCTTGCCCCAATAGTCCTTGACCCGCTCGTAACGCACCGAACGCCCGGCCTTCACTTGCGTAACCTTGTACGGGCCGCTGCCCAGCGGGATTTCCAGGTTGCCCTTGTTGAAATCACGCTCGGCCCACCAGTGTTTCGGCAGCACCGGCAACTGACCGAGGATCAGCGGCAATTCGCGGTTGTTGGTGTGCTTGAACTTGAACAGCACCTTGAGCGGATCTTCGGCGATCACTTCCTCGATGTCGGCGTAGTAGCCGCGATACATCGGTGCGCCTTCCTTGGTCAGCGTCTGGAAGCTGAACACCACATCGTCGGCGCGTACCGGGTGGCCGTCGTGAAACTTCGCTTCGGGACGCAGGTAGAAGCGCACCCAGCTGTTGTCCGGGGCCTTTTCGATCTTGCTGGCGATCAGGCCGTATTCGGTGAATGGCTCGTCCAGACCCTGTTTGGCCAGGGTGTCGTAGATCAGGCCGATATCGTCCGCCGGCACGCCTTTGCTGATGAACGGATTGAGGCTGTCGAAGCCGCCGAAGCCGGCCTGGCGGAAGATCCCGCCCTTGGGCGCATCAGGGTTTACATAGTCGAAGTGCTTGAAGTCGGCGGGGTACTTCGGCGGCTCGTTGTACAGGGTCACGGCGTGTTGCGGGGCGGCCAAGGCCAGCCCGGTGAACAACAGACCGCTGGCCTGCACGAGCAGGGCGCGGATAGGCTTCATCGATCTTTCTCCGAAGATTTCAGCCACCACGCGCTCAGGCCCAGGGTGTAGGGCGGCGTGGTGACGAAGGCGAACCGGTTGCGGTACGCCAGACGGTGATAATTGAGGTACCAGTTGGGAATGCTGTAGTGCTGCCAGAGCAGCACGCGGTCCAGTGCCTTGCCGGCAGCGACTTGTTCGTCGCGGGTTTGCGCGGCGAGCAAGTGTTCAAGCAGATGATCAACCACCGGATTGGCGATGCCCGCGTAATTCTTGCTGCCCTTGACCCCGACCTGGCTGGAGTGGAAGTACTGCCACTGTTCCAGCCCCGGGCTGAGGGTCTGGTTGAGGGTCATCAGGATCATGTCGAAATCGAACTGATCCAGACGCTGTTTGTACTGGGCACGATCCACGGTGCGCAGGCGCGCGTCGATGCCGATGCTGTTGAGGTTTTCAATGTACGGCTGGAGGATCCGCTCCAGGTTCGGATTGACCAGCAGCAGCTCGAAACGCAGCGGCTGGCCGGCGGTGTTCTGCAAGCGCTGGCCATTGAGCTTCCAGCCGGCCTCGGCCAGCAGCGCCAGGGCTTTGCGCATTGTTTCCCGAGGGATGCCGCGACCGTCGGTCTGCGGCAGCGTGAACGGTTCGGTGAAGAGGCGCGCCGGCAGTTGATCCTTGTACGGCTTGAGCATCAGCCATTCATGGCCGACCGGCAGGCCGACGGCGCTGAACTCGCTGTTGGGGTAGTAGCTGGTGGTGCGCTTGTAGGCATCGCTGAACAGCGCGCGGTTGGTCCATTCGAAGTCGAACATCAGGCCGAGGGCTTCGCGGGTCTTGACGTCAGCGAAGGTCGCGCGCCGGGTGTTCATGAACAAGCCCTGGCTCTGGGTCGGGATCTGGTGCGGTATCTGCGCCTTTATCACGTCGCCGCGACGGATCGCCGGGAAGTTGTAACCGTTGGCCCAGTTCTTCGCCTGATGCTCGATATAAATGTCGAACTCGCCGGCCTTGAATGCTTCGAAGGCCACATCGCTGTCGCGGTAGAACTCGACTTCCATGCGATCGAAGTTGTATTTGCCGCGGTTGACTGGCAGGTCCTTGCCCCAGTAGTCCTTGACCCGCTCGAAAATCAACTGCCGCCCCGGCGTGACCGAGGTGATGCGGTACGGCCCGCTGCCCAGCGGCGGCTCGAAGGTGGTGGCCTTGAAGTCGCGACCTTTCCAGTAATGCTGGGGCAGTACCGGCAACTCACCCAGACGCAGGATCAGCAACGGATTGCCGCTGCGCTTGAGTACAAAGCGGATGCGCTGCGGGTTGAGGATATCAACCCGCAGCACTTCCTGAAGGGCGGTGCGGTACAGCGGATGACCTTCCTTGAGCAGCAGGCGATAGGAGAACGCCACGTCGTACGCGGTAATCGGCGTGCCGTCGTGGAAGCGCGCTTGCGGGCGCAGATTGAACACCACCCAGCTGCGATCTTCGCTGTACTCCACCGATTGGGCGATCAAGCCGTAACTGGACGCCGGTTCGTCACCGGACGGTGCGTATTGCCCAGTGCCGACCATCAGCGGCTCGTTCAGCTCGTTGATGCCGTATTGCAGGAAATTCGCCGTGGTGACCGGGCTGGTGCCCTTGAAGGTGTAGGGGTTGAGCGTATCGAAGGTGCCAAACGCCATCACCCGCAAGGTGCCGCCCTTGGGCGCTTGCGGGTTGACCCAGTCGAAGTGGGTAAATCTGGCCGGGTACTTGAGCGTGCCGAACTGCGCATAACCGTGGCTTTCGGTGATCGCCGCGCTGACGGGGGAGCTCAAGGCCAGGCTGATCAGGAGCAGGAGGAGGGGACGCTTCAAGTCAGATCCGATCCAGGCGGCTTGGGCTTTGTGGGCCGTACAGTAACAGCTTGTATGGACAGGAAAAAGACAGGTGCTTAATGCGCGGTTAATTGTGGGGGCTGTCTGCGCCGATCTATGGAAATATCAAAAAAATGACAGGCGAAAAAAAGCCCCTGAAATTCAGGGGCTCTTTGTCAGTGCGGCTGGTAGACCGTGAGCATCTGCCCAGGCTTGAGCGCCTTGCCGGCGCCCGGATTCCAGCGCTTGAGATGTTGCATCTCGACGTTGAAGCGCTTGGCCACGACGTACAGCGTGTCGCCACGTTTGACCTTGTATTGGGTCTGCTGCTTGCTGTCGTCCTGGGCTTTAGCTTTGCTGCTGGTCTTGCTGTTGGCAGCGACGACCGTATTGATGCGTCCGCCACTCTTGCGGGTAGGCGTGCGCTGGGTAGTGTCGCGCATGACCAGGGTCTGGCCGACCTTGAGGTTCTTGCCGGTCAGCTTGTTCCAGCGTTGCAGGTCCTTGACCTCGACCTTGTTGGCCTTGGCGATGGAACCGAGGTTGTCGCCACGCTTGACCCGATAAGCGCGCTTGGCCTGTGCGATCTCGCTCGGGTCGGCGCCTTCGAACACCGGTTTCAGCGAACGCGGGCTGATCAGCTCTTCAGGACGCATGGTCTGCAGGCTGGCGGTCAGCAGTTGCGCCTTCGAGGTCGGCACCAGCAGGTGCTGCGGGCCGTCGATGGTGGTGCGCTGCTTGAACGCCGGGTTGAGCTGGAACAGCTCGTCTTCGTCGATGTTGGCCACCGCTGCGACCTTGGACAGGTCCATGCGCTGGTTGATTTCGACGACCTGGAAATACGGTTCGTTGGCGATCGGGTTGAGGTTTACGCCATAAGCTTCAGGCGTCAGTACCACTTGCGAGAGCGCCAGCAGTTTCGGCACGTAAGCCTGGGTTTCCGCCGGCAGCGGCAGGTTCCAGTAGTCGGTCGGCAGGCCGAGCTTTTCGTTGCGCTCGATAGCGCGGCTGACCGTGCCTTCACCGGCGTTGTACGCGGCCAGGGCCAGCAGCCAGTCACCGTTGAACATGTCGTGCAGGCGGGTCAGGTAGTCCATCGCTGCCGTGGTCGAGGCAGTAATGTCGCGACGGCCATCGTAGAAACGGGTCTGGCGCAGGTTGAAGTAGCGCCCGGTGGACGGGATGAACTGCCAGAGGCCCACCGCGTCGGCCCGGGAATAGGCCATCGGGTTGTAGGCGCTTTCGATGACCGGCAGCAGCGCCAGCTCCAGCGGCATGTTGCGTTCTTCGAGGCGCTCGACGATGTAATGAATGTAGAGGCTGCCGCGTTCGCCGGCGTTCTCGAGGAAGGAAGGGTTACTGGCGAACCACAGGCGCTGTTGCTCGATGCGCGGGTTCACGCCCAGACCTTCCTGCAGCTGGAAACCACTGCGCATGCGCTCCCAGATGTCCTGAGGCACCTGCGGGCTGGGCTTTTCGGACAACCAGATAGGCTTCTGCTTGGCTCGCGCAGCAATGTTCGGCGTATGTGTCGCTTCAGTCTGCGGAGCATGGCTGGAACAGCCCGCCAGTGTGGCGGACACAGCCACCGCGATGGCTTGCGCCAGGCGGGTCAAAGCATCTGAATTGACGGACTTACGTATGGATGACGACATTGGCTGGAAGTAAGTTCCGGGCAAAAATGTCGGGCGATTCTAGAAAGCGCACCCCCTGCGGTCAACCATTCAGAATTTTTGTACCAAGCGGTGAGCCACTTAGAACGTATCTTTCCATGCCCGCAGAGCCGCAAAAACCTCACTCGGCGCCCGGTTTTGAGGGCCGTTCCGTTCGTCCACTTTTTGTGTAACTAATATTTCACCGGTGCGCAAAAAGGGGTTTGTGAGCTTTTCCAGCGCGAGAGTCGAGGGCAGGGTCATCACACCGTTGTCACGTTGCTGGCTGACTTTTTCCAGACGGGCGGCGATGTCCCGGTTGCCCGGCTCCACGGCGGCGGCAAATTTCAGGTTGCTCAGGGTGTATTCGTGGGTGCAGTAGACAAGCGTGTCTTCCGGCAGCGCCGCCAGACGGCTCAACGACTGGTGCAACTGTTGCGGCGTGCCTTCGAACAGGCGGCCGCAACCGGCAGCGAACAGGGTGTCGCCACAGAACAGCAGGCCATGATGGTAGTAGGCGATGTGTCCCAGGGTGTGGCCAGGCACGGCGTAGACGTCGAAGTCCCAGCCGAGCACGCGCACCGTGTCGTTGTCCTTGAGGGCCACGTCACGCCCCGGGATGCTTTCGCTGGCCGGCCCGTAGACCGTGGCGCCGGTAGCCTTTTTCAGCGTCTCGACGCCGCCGACATGGTCGTGGTGATGGTGGGTGATGAGGATGTCGCCGAGCACCCAGCCCGGATGCGCGTCGAGCCACGCCTGCACGGGGGCGGCATCCCCCGGATCGACCACTGCGCAACGCTGGGTGGCATGATCCTGTAACAACCAGATGTAGTTGTCGGTGAAGGCGGGCAGGGCACTGATCTGTATCATCGTCGAATTCGCCAAGCGGGTAACATTGGCGCATCTTAGAGGTTCCTGGCGTGTTGGAGAATGCAATGATCGATAAAGCGTTCGCTCAGGCCGATCCTGACTGGCTCGCGCTGATCGGTGCAGCCCGTGAATGGCTGTCCGGCCCCCTCGGGCAATTTCTGCTGGACGAAGAACGGCGCATGCTCGAAGACGAGCTGGGCCGGTTCTTTGGCGGCTATCTGGTGCATTACGGCCCGTCCGCCGAAACACCGCCGTCGGCGCCGCAGGTGCAGCGCAACGTGCGGCTTGGCGCGCCGTTGCCGGGCGTGGAGATCGTCTGCGAAGAACAGGCCTGGCCGTTGAGCGAGCACGCCGCCGACGTGGTGGTGTTGCAGCACGGCCTGGATTTCTGCCTGTCGCCCCACGGACTTTTGCGCGAAGCGGCCAGCAGCGTGCGCCCCGGCGGGCATCTGCTGATCGTCGGCATCAACCCCTGGAGCACCTGGGGGCTGCGCCATGTATTCGCCCATGATGCGTTGCGTCAGGCGCGCTGCATCTCGCCGTCACGGGTGGCCGACTGGCTCAACCTGCTGGGCTTCGCGCTGGAGAAACGCCGCTTCGGGTGCTATCGTCCGCCGCTCGCGTCACCCAAGTGGCAGGCCCGTCTGGCCGGCTGGGAACGCAAGGCTGGCGACTGGCAACTGTCGGGCGGCGGCTTCTATCTGCTGGTTGCGCGCAAGATCGTGGTCGGCCTGCGTCCGGTGCGTCAGGAACGCCGCGAGCCGATGGGCAAGCTGATTCCGCTGCCGATGGCCAAGGTCAACCGCCGGCGCGTCGAACCGTAAACCTTCTTTTATTTATGGCCGGGTGTATCCCGGCCTCGGCCATTGTCGATCCGTGATCGGCGAGGCCACGTATTTTTCTGGAAAGACTGGCATGAGCGAAAGCGTCGATAGCGTAGAACTGTTCACTGACGGCGCCTGCAAGGGCAACCCCGGCCCGGGCGGCTGGGGCGCCTTGCTGGTGTGCAAGGGCGTTGAAAAGGAACTGTGGGGCGGCGAAGCCAATACCACCAACAACCGCATGGAGCTGCTCGGTGCGATTCGCGGCCTGGAAGCCCTCAAGCGTCCGTGCGAAGTGCTGCTGGTGACCGACTCGCAATACGTGATGAAAGGCATCAACGAGTGGATGGCCAACTGGAAGAAACGCGGCTGGAAAACCGCCGCCAAGGAGCCAGTGAAAAACGCCGACCTGTGGAAAGAGCTCGACGAGCAGGTCAACCGCCACAAGGTCACCTGGAAATGGGTCCGCGGCCACATCGGCCACCACGGCAACGAACGCGCCGACCAGCTGGCCAACCGCGGGGTGGATGAGGTTCGCGGTTACAAGCAGAGCTGAATCCTTCCCACTGAAACACTCCCGGCGAGCGTGTTAACATCGCCGCTTTTGCACGATTGACCCCCGTTGAGAGCTGAACACTGATGGCCACCAGATCCGTTGTACTCGATACCGAAACCACCGGCATGCCGGTGACCGACGGCCACCGGATTATCGAAATCGGTTGTGTCGAGCTGATCGGTCGACGCCTGACGGGTCGGCACTTTCACGTTTACCTGCAACCGGATCGCGAGAGTGATGAAGGCGCGATTGCCGTTCACGGCATCACCAACGAATTCCTGGTCGGCAAGCCGCGTTTCGCCGAAGTGGCCGACGAGTTTTTCGAGTTCATCAACGGCGCGCAGCTGATCATCCATAACGCGGCGTTCGACGTTGGCTTCATCAACAACGAATTCGCCCTGATGGGCCAGCAGGATCGCGCGGACATCACGCAGCACTGCACGATCCTCGACACCCTGATGATGGCCCGGGAACGTCACCCGGGTCAGCGCAATAGCCTCGATGCCTTGTGCAAACGCTACGGCGTCGACAACTCCGGCCGTGAGCTGCACGGCGCATTGCTCGACTCGGAGATTCTCGCCGACGTCTACCTGACCATGACCGGTGGCCAGACCAGCCTGTCCCTGGCCGGCAACGCCTCCGATGGCAACGGAACCGGCAATGGTGCGGACAACTCCGCCACCGAAATCCGTCGTCTGCCGGCAGATCGTCAGCCGGGGCGAATCATTCGCGCTACCGAGGCCGAGCTGGCCGAACACCAGGTGCGTCTGGAAATCATCGCCAAGTCGGCCGGCGCCCCGGCGCTGTGGACCCAGCTGCTGGAAGCCGAAGCCCAGGCGTAAGACAAAAAAGGATCGTCCGGACACTCAAGCCGTGTCCGGACGATCCTTTGTTTTTGGCAGTACTGACAACTGGCCACCCTCGCCACATCGGCTCCGACCCTCTACCCTGAGGACATTGGCAGATCACTCTCCGCCGCCTCAGGACACTGAGCCCCATGTACAAAGATCTGAAGTTCCCGGTATTGATCGTCCACCGCGACATCAAGGCCGACACGGTTGCCGGTGACCGCATCCGCGGAATCGCCCGAGAGCTGGAGCTGGAAGGTTTCAGTATCGTTTCGGCCACGGACTACACCGAAGGCCGGCTGGTGGCGTCGACCCACCATGGTCTGGCGTGCATGCTGATCGCCGCCGAAGATGCCAGCACCAATTCCCATCTGTTGCAGAACATGGCCGAACTGATCGGTCTGGCCCGGGTGCGGGCGCCGGATCTGCCGATCTTTGCCCTTGGCGAGCAAGTCACCCTGGAAAACGCCCCGGCCGATGCCATGGCCGAGCTCAACCAGTTGCGCGGCATTCTCTACCTGTTCGAAGACACGGTGCCGTTTCTCGCCCGGCAAGTGGCGCGGGCGGCGCGCAAATACCTGGACGGGCTGTTGCCGCCATTCTTCAAGGCGCTGGTGCAGCATACGGCCGATTCCAATTATTCCTGGCACACCCCCGGTCATGGCGGTGGTGTGGCGTATCACAAGAGTCCGGTGGGGCAGGCGTTTCACCAGTTCTTCGGGGAAAACACCCTGCGCTCCGATTTATCGGTGTCGGTGCCGGAGCTGGGTTCCTTGCTCGACCACACCGGGCCACTCGCCGAGGCGGAAGCGCGAGCCGCGCGCAATTTCGGCGCCGATCACACCTTTTTCGTGATCAATGGCACCTCGACCGCCAACAAGATCGTCTGGCATTCGATGGTCGGGCGCGATGATCTGGTGCTGGTGGATCGCAACTGTCACAAGTCGGTGTTGCACGCGATCATCATGACCGGCGCGATTCCACTGTACCTGTGCCCGGAGCGCAATGAGCTGGGGATCATTGGTCCGATTCCGCTCAGTGAATTCAGTCGCGAATCGATTCAGGCCAAGATCGATGCCAGCCCGCTGACCAAGGGCCGCGAGCCGAAAGTCAAACTGGCGGTGATCACCAACTCGACCTACGACGGCCTCTGTTACAACGCCGAGCTGATCAAGCAGAGTCTGGGCAACAGCGTCGAAGTCCTGCATTTCGACGAAGCCTGGTACGCCTACGCGGCGTTTCACGAATTTTTTGCCGGCCGTTACGGCATGGCCACCTCGCGCAGCGAGGACAGTCCGCTGGTGTTCACCACCCATTCCACCCACAAACTGCTGGCGGCGTTCAGCCAGGCCTCGATGATTCATGTGCAGGACGGCGGCGCGCGGCAACTGGATCGCGACCGGTTCAACGAAGCGTTCATGATGCACATCTCGACGTCGCCGCAGTACAGCATCATTGCTTCGCTGGACGTCGCCTCGGCGATGATGGAAGGCCCGGCCGGACGCTCGCTGCTGCAGGAAACCTTCGACGAAGCCCTGAGCTTTCGCCGGGCCCTGGCCAATCTGCGTCAGCACATCGCCGCTGACGATTGGTGGTTCTCGATCTGGCAGCCACCGGGTGTCGAGGGCATCGACCGGGTGCAGACCGAGGACTGGCTGCTGCAACCGGATGCGGACTGGCACGGTTTCGGCGAGGTCAGCGACGACTACGTACTGCTCGACCCGATCAAGGTCACTTTGGTCATGCCGGGCCTGACTGCTGGCGGCGCTTTGAGCGACAAGGGCATTCCGGCAGCCGTGGTCAGCCGTTTCCTCTGGGAGCGCGGGCTGGTGGTGGAGAAAACCGGTCTGTATTCATTTCTGGTGCTGTTCTCCATGGGCATCACCAAAGGCAAGTGGAGCACGCTGTTGACCGAACTGCTGGAGTTCAAGCGCAGCTACGACGCCAACGTCAGCCTCGATACCTGCCTCAAGTGCGTCGCCCAGGAAGATCCTGTGCGCTATCGCGGCATGGGCCTGCGCGATCTGTGCGATCAGCTCCACGCCTGCTACCGCAGCAACGCCACCGCCAGACACCTCAAGCGCATGTACACCGTGCTGCCGGAAATCGCCATGAAACCGGCCCATGCTTACGACCAACTGGTGCGCGGCGAGGTCGAGGCGGTGCCGATCGACGAGCTGGAAGGTCGGGTGGCGGCGGTGATGCTGGTGCCATACCCGCCGGGGATTCCGCTGATCATGCCCGGCGAACGTTTTACCGAATCCACGCGCTCGATTATCGAATACCTCAGGTTTGCCCGCACGTTCGACGCAACGTTTCCGGGCTTCGTGGTCGATGTGCACGGTCTGCAACATGAAGATGAGGGCAATGGGCGGCAATACACCGTCGATTGCGTCAAGGAGTGAGGGCTTTTCCGAGTATGCAACCGGTCATGAATCCGAAATACCCGGGGCTGTCGGTGCGGGTCGCCGACGAGGGTTTCGCCGAATATATCTGGGGCAGCGATTTCAGTTTCGAGGTGGCCGCCTACGGCGCGGCAGAAATCGGCAAGCCTGTGGCGCAATGGGCCGTGACCGCCATCGTGCCGTATCGCAAGTGCTACGGCATCGATCCGGAGGAGTTCAGCAGTTTTCGCGACGCCGCCGACAGCGCGATCTTCATGGCGTATCTGGAGGACGAGCCGGTCGGTCATCTGGTGATCAGCACCAACTGGAACGGCTTCGCCCATATCGATGAACTGGCGGTGCACGCCCCGGCGCGGCGCCATGGTGTGGCCAAGGCCTTGCTCGACGTGGCGCAGTTCTGGAGCCGCAAGAAAAAGCTGCCGGGAATCATGCTGGAAACCCAGAACAACAACCTCGGCGCCTGCCGTCTGTATGAGCGTTGTGGCTATGTGATCGGCGGCATCGACCACCTGCGCTATCGCGGCATCGATCCGAACACCGCCGAAGTGGCGTTGTTCTGGTATCGATTGTTCGATAACCCGCTGGAACATCCGATCAGTTCGCCAGCATCGCCTCGGCTTGTTCCGTGACGATCCCGAGCAGCGTCTGAATCGCCGCTGACGGCGTGGCGTGTTTGAAGGTCAGGGCATAGAGGCTGACTGGTACCGCCGGCGACAGCGGGCAAACATCGAGACCGCCCGCCCGTGCACCGAGGGCGGTGAACGGGTCGACGATCGCCAGGCCTTCGCCGGCCTCGACCATGCTGCGCATCATCTGGTGGGTCTGCACCCGGGTCTGGATGGTCGGCGCCGGGCGCAGGGCCTGGAGCTTGTTTTCCAGGGCCGGACTCAACGGGTCCTGACCTTCGAGGCCGACCATCGCCTGACCGGCCAGATCCTGCAGGGAAATGTACTTCTGCTTCGGCTGCAGCCAGCCGTGGGGCGCAAGCAATTGCAACTTGCCCTGGGCCATTGGCTGGCAATGGATATCGGGGTGTTGTGGATCGTGCAGGCTCAGGCCCAGATCGCTGTCGCGCAGCAGCAGGTGGCGGACGATGTCGCGGGTCGGTTCACTGAGCAGGGTGCAGGGCACGTCGGGCAGGCGCCGGCGCAGGGCGGCGAGGCTTTGCGGCAGCAGTTGCTGGGCCAGCGGCGGGGTGCCGATGATCCGCAGGGGTGGGGCGAGGTATTGCTTGAGACTGCTGGCCAGCCGTTGCACCGGTTCCAGCGCTTCATAGATGTGGCCGATCTCGACTTGCAGCGCCCGGGCCTCCGGGGTTGGCTGAAGTCGTCCGCGTACGCTGGCGAACAGCATGAACCCGAGCTGACTCTCGGCTTCGCGCAAACGCTCCTCGACCTCGGGCGCCGCTAGTTGCAGCCATTCGGCGGCGGTGCCCACGTGACCGGTCTGCAAAAGCGCCTGAATCACCTCGATATGACGTAAACGCATGCGTGAAGTCCATGTCCGGCCGTTGGGGTCAGTGGCTGAATCCTACCCCAACTCGGCGCGGATGACTTCTGCTCATAACGATCGGTTATGAAGCGACCGATGGCTCGGGTTCGCGGATCAGGGTGATGCCCGACTGAACCAGCAGAAACTCGTTGTCGTCGATCTTGTTGACGCGGTCGCCAATCGCCAGTTTGTAGGTGGTAACGGGCTCCGTGCCGGTGAAACCGTCTGCCGACGGGTTGGATTCCTGGAACTCATGCACGGAATAAACGCGGCCTTCCGCATCTCTTGCATGGAACTGACCGACGAGTACTGCTGCCATCTGCTTAGAACCTCTGGAGATAAAACGCTTGATTTGCGGCTTGGTAGACCTTCATCGAGCTTGGTAAGTTTTCCTACAGGAAAAAAATAATCCAGACGCGGGAAATAACCTTCGGCGTCTGGTGAAATCGTCACCGGATCATCTATAACTAGTGGCTCCTCCCACGGACAGTCGAGAGTCTTCCAATGAGCAATGTCTATAACGTCGCAGTAGTGGTCGGCAGCCTGCGCAAGGCGTCCATCAACCGCAAGGTCGCCCTGGCGCTGGCGGAACTGGCACCGGCCAATCTCAAGCTGAACATTGTCGAAATTGGCGATCTGCCACTCTACAACGAAGACATCGACGGCGATTCACCGCCGGCAGCCTACAGCACTTTCCGGCAAAAAGTGGGTTCATCCGACGCTCTGCTGTTTGTCACCCCGGAGTACAACCGCTCGGTGCCGGCGCCTTTGAAGAACGCGATCGATGTCGGTTCGCGGCCATATGGCAAGAGTGTCTGGAGCGGCAAACCGGGGGCGGTGATCAGCGTTTCGCCGGGTGCCATCGGCGGTTTCGGTGCCAACCAGCATCTGCGTCAGTCCTTCGTTTTCCTCAACGTGCCTTGCATGCAGCAGCCGGAAGCCTACCTGGGCGGCGCGGGCACGGCGTTCGACGAGGCGGGCAAACTGAACGAGTCGGTGAAGCCGTTTCTGCAAAGTTTCATCAATGCCTTTGGTGAGTGGGTGGCGCAGCACAAGAAGTGATCCACTGATTTTTCTGACAAGATATCGACCCTGTGGGAGCGAGCCTGCTCGCGATGGCGGTGTATCAGCTGGCACATCAGTTGAATGACACATCGCAATCGCGAGCAGGCTCGCTCCCACAGGTTTTTGTTGTGGCTTGTTTTCTTAACCTGACTGAAGGCTGTCGCGAATGCTCGCTGCGTCACTGATTTTCCTGCTGACCATTACCCTGGTGATCTGGCAACCCAAAGGCCTCGGGGTCGGCTGGAGTGCAACGTTCGGCGCCATCATTGCGCTGATTTTCGGCGTGGTGCACCTGAGCGATATCCCGCTGGTGTGGCAAATCATCTGGAACGCCACCGGCACGTTCGTGGCGCTGATCATCATCAGCCTGCTGCTCGACGAAGCGGGATTCTTCGCCTGGGCCGCCTTGCACGTAGCGCGCTGGGGGCGGGGCAGCGGGCGCAAGCTGTTTGCTTTCATGGTGCTGCTCGGCGCGCTGGTGTCGGCGCTGTTCGCCAATGACGGCGCGGCGCTGATCCTCACACCAATCGTGATTTCCATGCTGCTGGCCCTGCGTTTTTCCCCGGCGGCGACTTTGGCGTTCGTCATGGGCGCGGGCTTCATTGCCGACACCGCGAGCCTGCCGCTGGTGGTGTCGAACCTGGTGAACATCGTCTCGGCCGACTTTTTCCACATCGGTTTCAACCGCTATGCGGCGGTGATGGTGCCGGTCAACTTCGTCAGCGTCGCGGCCACGCTGGGCATGCTGCTGTGGTTCTTCCGCCGTGATATTCCCAAGAGCTACGACCCGGAACAGCTTGAACACCCGGAAACCGCCATCCACGACAAGGCCACGTTCTACGCCGGTTGGGCGGTGTTGCTGATTCTGTTGATTGGCTGTTTCGCGCTGGAACCGCTGGGCATTCCGATCAGTGCGATCTCGGCGGTGTGCGCGGCCTTGTTGCTGGCGATTGCCGCGCGCGGGCACAAGATCTCCACGCGCAAGGTCATGAAAGAGGCGCCGTGGCAGATCGTGATTTTCTCGCTCGGCATGTACCTGGTGGTCTACGGACTGCGCAATGCCGGGCTCACCGATTATCTGGCCGGGTGGCTCGATGTGTTCGCCGTTCACGGCGTATGGGGTGCGGCGATGGGCACCGGGGTGCTGACGGCCTTGTTGTCATCGATCATGAACAACCTGCCGACGGTGCTGGTCGGCTTGCTGTCGATCGATGCCAGTCAGGCCAGCGGTGTGGTGAAGGAGGCGATGATCTACGCCAACGTGATCGGCAGTGACCTGGGGCCGAAAATCACCCCGATCGGCAGTCTCGCGACCTTGCTCTGGCTGCATGTGCTGGAGCGCAAGAACATCCGGATCGGCTGGGGTTATTACTTCAAGGTCGGGATCGTACTGACGGTGCCGGTGTTGCTGGTGACGCTGGCCGCACTGGCGGTGCGGTTGTCGGTTTAATTCTGCCCCGGCACGTTCGGCCACAGATCCGACACCAGAAACAGCCGCTCGGCTTCTTCCCACTCGCCCCGGGCATTTTCGGTCAGGCGCACCATCAGTTGCGCCGGGGCCAGCGGTTCGAGTTCATCGAGCCAGGCCTGCAAGTGCCCGTTGCTCCAGGTCTGGTCCGCCGGGTAGTGCGCCGGCGCCAGCCAGGCGTGGCGGGGCAGGGGTTGCCAGCGTCCGTCCGGGCGCTGGGCGACAAACGCCGGCCAGTCTTTCTGATGCAGCCAACTGCCACGCAAATGCTGCGGGTGGGCGCCGCTGGGCGGCACGGACTGACCGGGCCACGGATACAGCAAGTATCCGCCCAGCCACAGTTGCGCGCTGAACGACCTGACATCCAGCGCCGCCAGCACTTCGCGGCTTTCCGGGCGCGCGGAGATCGGCAGCTGATGTTCGCTCAAATGCGCCAGTTTGCGATCCAGTCGATCATGACAACCCGGCCCCAGCCACGACGCCGGATCATGACCGTCGCCGTTCTGCGGTCCGAGGTAGAGCTTGATGGCCAGTTCCAGGTGGTGCACGCCGTCGCGATCGCGCAGCAGCATGTCCAGCTCGCCGAGGGTGTGGCCTTCGCGGCGGATCGGCAGGTTGGCGGCGATCAGTTCGATGCCCGGCGCGTGTTTCACCGCAAATTGCCACAACCGCTCGTAATACAGGCCCAGGCGCCGGGTGCGGGCCTGGGACAGCCAGTGCAGCAGGCCGTAACTGTCGCGGTCGAGCTGGCGCAACCAGTGTTCCAGGCGTTCGGGGTCGCTGACCCAGTCGCTGCCCGCCAGCGGATGGCGCTGCGGCCATGGGGTTGCGGCGAGCATCGGCGGGGCGAGGATCACCCACGCCAGATCGCGCACCTCGGGGTGGCGTAACTGGTGGGGCAGCTGAAGCAAATCGGAAAATAGGATCATCTTGCGAGCATAGCCTCAAACACAGGCGCATCCTCGGGGCTGAAAGGATTTTGTCTATCCGGCGCTTTCGCCCATAATCGTGCTTTTCGCCGTCTCAGTCCCCGCAGGAGTCCCATGGAGCAATTTCGTAATATCGGCATCATCGGTCGCCTGGGCAGCTCCCAGGTGCTGGATACCGTCCGCCGACTGAAACGCTTCCTGCTCGATCGTCACCTGCACGTGATTCTCGAAGACACCATCGCCGAAGTCCTGCCGGGCCATGGCCTGCAAACTTCGTCACGCAAGATGCTCGGCGAAGTCTGCGACATGGTCATCGTGGTCGGCGGTGACGGCAGCCTGCTCGGCGCCGCGCGGGCCCTGGCCAAGCACAATATTCCGGTGCTCGGGATCAACCGTGGCAGCCTCGGTTTTCTCACCGACATCCGCCCCGACGAGCTGGAAATCAAGGTTGCCGAAGTGCTCGACGGCCATTATCTGGTGGAAAACCGCTTCCTGCTGCAGGCCGAAGTCCGTCGTCACGCCGAGGCCATCGGCCAGGGCGATGCGCTGAACGACGTGGTGCTGCACCCGGGCAAATCGACGCGGATGATCGAGTTCGAGCTGTACATCGATGGCCAGTTCGTCTGCAGCCAGAAGGCCGACGGCCTGATCGTGTCGACCCCGACCGGTTCTACCGCATACGCGCTGTCCGCCGGCGGCCCGATCATGCATCCCAAGCTTGACGCTATTGTGATTGTGCCGATGTACCCCCATACCTTGTCGGGCAGACCGATCGTGGTCGATGGCAACAGTGAGCTGAAAATCGTCGTGTCCAAAGATATGCAGATCTACCCGCAGGTCTCCTGCGACGGGCAGAACCACTTCACCTGCGCGCCGGGCGACACCATCACCGTCAGCAAGAAAGCGCAGAAGCTGCGGCTGATCCATCCGCTCGACCACAACTACTACGAAGTCTGCCGGACCAAGCTCGGCTGGGGCAGCAAGTTGGGTGGTGGAGGCGACTGATGCTCGATCCCGCGCGCAGTTATGACCTGATTGGTGACGTGCACGGATGCGCCCTGACCCTGGAACACTTGCTGGACCGTCTCGGATACCACAAGCAGGGCGGGGTCTGGCGGCATCCGTCGCGCATGGCCGTGTTTGTCGGCGACATCATCGACCGCGGCCCGCGGATTCGCGAGGCGCTGCACATCGTCCACGACATGGTCGAGGCCGGTCAGGCGTTGTGCATCATGGGCAACCACGAGTTCAACGCCCTCGGCTGGAGCACCCCGGCGCCTCCGGGCAGCGGCAAGCAGTTCGTGCGTGAACACACCCCGCGCCATGCCCGATTGCTGCACGAAACCCTGACCCAGTTCGAAGACCATCCGGGCGACTGGCACGACTTCCAGCAGTGGTTCTACCAACTGCCGCTGTTCGTCGATGCCGGACGTTTCCGCGTGGTGCATGCCTGCTGGGATGCCGGGCTGATCGAGCCGCTGCGCGCGCTGTTTCCCGATGGCTGCATCGATGAACACTTCCTCCAGGCCTCGGCCGTACCGGGCAGTTTCGCCTGTACCGTGTTCGATCGCCTGCTGCGCGGCACCGACATGCGCCTGCCGGATGGCCTGACCATGACCAGCGGCGATGGCCTGGTGCGCTCGTTCTTCCGCACCAAGTTCTGGGAAGACGATCCGCAGACCTACGGCGACATCGTGTTCCAGCCCGACGCACTGCCGGAACCGGTGGCGCAAAAGCCGCTGACCTCCAGCGAAAAGAATTCCCTGCTGCGCTACGGCGTCGATGAGCCGTTGCTGTTCGTCGGCCACTACTGGCGCAGCGGCAAACCGGCGCCGATCCGCCCGAACCTCGCGTGCCTGGATTACAGCGCGGTGCTGTACGGCAAACTGGTCGCCTATCGTCTGGATCAGGAAACCCGCCTCGATCCGCATAAATTTGTCTGGGTCGACGTCGAGCGGCCGGAGGTGCTGCGATGAGTGCCATAGCGGTCTTGCGTGTGCCGTTGGCGGCGGACCTGAGTGGTTTCGTCAAACTGCTGCAACGCATGCAAGTGCCCCATCGTGTCAGCGAAGAGGCGGGCGAGCAGGTATTGTGGGTGCCCTCGGAAATCAGCGACGACGTACGTTCGCTGTACGAGCGTTTCCCGGCGGGGGACCCCGATCAGCAGCTGGAAATCCCGGTGGCGCCGACGTTCAAGCGCCCGAGCTTCGCCGAGCAACTGAAACATGCCAAGGCCACCGGGTTCATTCTGCTGCTGAGCCTGATCGTCGGCGGATTGACGTTCCTTGGCGATAACCTCGACACCATGCGTTGGCTGACCTTCCTCGATTTCCGCGTGGTCGGCGACTACATCCACTTCACACCATTGGCCGACAGCCTGGCAGCGGGGCAGTGGTGGCGCCTGTTTACGCCGATGCTGATCCACTTCGGCATCCTGCACCTGGCCATGAACGGCATGTGGTACTGGGAGCTGGGGCGGCGCATCGAGTCGCGCCAGGGCAGCGTCAACCTGATCGGCCTGACGCTGCTGTTCGGCCTCGTTTCCAACTATGCGCAGTTCGCGTGGGGCGGCCCGAGCCTGTTCGGCGGCCTGTCCGGCGTACTTTACGGATTGCTCGGTCACTGCTGGATCTTCCAGTTGCTGGCGCCGAACCCGGCCTATCGCCTGCCGCGCGGCGTGCTGGTGATGATGCTGGTGTGGCTGGTGATCTGCATGTCCGGGCTGATCTCGATGATCGGTTTCGGCGAAATCGCCAACGCTGCCCACGTCAGCGGGTTACTCATCGGATGCTTCACCGGTTTGTTGGGCGGTTTGTACAACCGCCGTAAACTGGCCGCCTGAATTTTTTGAATAAAGAGCACGGAGACCCTGATGTCCTCTTTTAACGATTTGATCAAGAACATCACCCCCGACATCTACCAGAGCCTGAAACTGGCGGTAGAAATCGGCAAATGGTCGGACGGTGGCAAGCTCACCGCCGAGCAGCGTGAACTGTCGTTGCAGGCGATGATCGCCTGGGAAATGCAGAACCTGCCCGAGGAAGAGCGCACCGGTTACATGGGCCCGCAGGAATGTGCGTCGAAGTCGATCGAAGTGCCGAACATCCTGTTCAAGTCGGACGCCATCCATTGATCGAGATCGGCCGCGGTGCAATCAGCAAAATGTCGGCGCGCCTGGACGGGCCGAACGTGCAGTACGCGTTTCGTCTGGATGACGTCGAGGTGCCGGTCAACCCGTTGATCGGCAGCACGGTGCGTCTGGAATACCTGGGGGCGATTCACTGCACCCATTGCGGGCGCAGGACCAAGACCAGTTTCAGTCAGGGTTACTGCTACCCGTGCATGACCAAACTGGCTCAGTGCGACATCTGCATCATGAGCCCGGAGCGCTGCCACTTCGAGGCCGGCACCTGCCGTGAGCCGGAGTGGGGCGAGAAGTTCTGCATGACCGACCACGTCGTCTACCTGGCCAATTCGTCGGGGATCAAGGTCGGCATCACCCGCGCCACCCAGTTGCCGACCCGCTGGCTCGACCAGGGCGCCAGTCAGGCGTTGCCGATCATGCGCGTGTCCACGCGGCAGCAGTCGGGTTTCGTCGAAGACCTGTTCCGCAGTCAGGTGGCAGACAAGACCAACTGGCGCGCCTTGCTCAAGGGCGATGCGGCGGCGGTGGATCTGGCGCAGGTGCGTGATCAGTTGTTCGAAAGCTGCGCCGAAGGCCTGCAAGGCTTGCAGGAGCGTTTCGGGCTCCAGGCCATTCAGACCATCGCCGATGTCGAGCCGCTGGAAATCCGCTACCCGGTCGAGCAGTACCCGGCCAAGATCGTCAGCTTCAACCTGGACAAGAACCCGATTGCCGAAGGCACGCTGCTGGGGATCAAGGGCCAGTACCTGATCTTCGACACCGGCGTGATCAACATTCGCAAGTACACGGCCTATCAGCTCGCCGTGCATCAATAAGGACTTCAGCATGCGCACCGAACAACCGAAGATGATTTACCTGAAGGACTATCAGGCGCCCGAGTACCTGATCGATGAAACACACCTGACCTTCGAGTTGTTCGAGGACCACAGTCTGGTCCACGCGCAACTGGTGATGCGCCGCAACCCGGCTCGTGGCCCGGGCCTGCCGCCGCTGGTGCTCGACGGCCAGCAGCTGGAATTGCTCTCGGTGACCCTGGCAGACCAGGAACTGAGCGCGAGCGATTACCAACTGACTGAAAACCACCTGACCCTGCAACCGGCCAGCGAAACCTTCACGGTCGACACCAGCGTCAGGATCCACCCGGAAACCAACACCGCACTGGAAGGCCTGTACAAGTCCGGCACGATGTTCTGCACCCAGTGCGAGGCCGAAGGCTTCCGCAAGATCACCTATTACCTCGACCGCCCGGACGTGATGAGCAAGTTCACCACCACCGTGGTCGCCGAGCAGCACAGCTATCCGGTGCTGCTGTCCAACGGCAACCCGATCGCCAGCGGCCCCGGCGAAGACGGCCGGCACTGGGCGACCTGGGAAGACCCGTTCATGAAACCGGCGTACCTGTTTGCGCTGGTGGCCGGTGACTTGTGGTGCGTTGAAGACAGCTTCACCACCATGACCAACCGCAACGTGGCGCTGCGCATTTACGTCGAGCCGGAAAACATCGACAAGTGCCAGCACGCCATGAACAGCCTGAAGAAGTCGATGCGCTGGGACGAAGAGGTCTACGGTCGCGAGTACGATCTGGACATTTTCATGATCGTCGCCGTGAACGACTTCAACATGGGCGCGATGGAGAACAAGGGCCTCAACATCTTCAACTCCAGCGCCGTGCTGGCCCGTGCCGAAACCGCTACCGACGCCGCGCACCAGCGCGTTGAAGCGATCGTCGCTCACGAATACTTCCACAACTGGTCGGGCAACCGCGTGACCTGCCGCGACTGGTTCCAGCTGTCGCTCAAGGAAGGCTTCACGGTGTTCCGCGATGCCGGTTTCTCCTCTGACATGAACTCGGCCACGGTCAAGCGCATTCAGGACGTGGCGTACCTGCGTACCCACCAGTTCGCCGAAGATGCAGGTCCCATGGCCCACGCCGTGCGCCCGGACAGCTTCATCGAGATTTCCAACTTCTACACCCTGACCGTGTACGAAAAGGGCTCGGAAGTGGTCGGCATGATCCATACCCTGCTGGGCGCCGAAGGCTTCCGCAAAGGCAGCGACCTGTACTTTGAACGCCATGACGGCCAGGCCGTGACCTGCGATGACTTCATCAAGGCCATGGAAGATGCCAACGGCGTCGACCTGACCCAGTTCAAGCGCTGGTACAGCCAGGCCGGCACACCACGTCTGGCGGTGAGCGAGTCTTACGACGCCGCTGCGAAAACCTACAGCCTGACCTTCCGCCAGAGCTGCCCGGAAACGCCGGACAAGGTTGAAAAACTGCCGTTCGTGATCCCGGTGGAGCTGGGCTTGCTCGACAGTCAGGGCAACGAGATTGCCCTGCGTCTGGCCGGCGAAGCCTCGGCCCAGGGCACTAGCCGAGTGATCTCGGTGACCGAAGCCGAGCAGACATTCACCTTCGTCGACATCGCCGAACAACCGCTGCCGTCCTTGCTGCGTGGCTTCTCGGCGCCGGTGAAACTGAGCTTCCCGTACAACCGCGATCAGTTGATGTTCCTGATGCAGCACGACAGCGACGGTTTCAACCGCTGGGATGCCGGCCAGCAACTGTCGGTGCAGGTGCTGCAAGAGTTGATCGGTCAGCAGCAGAAGGGCGAAAGCCTGGTGCTCGACCCACGTCTGGTTTCCGCGCTGCGTACCGTGCTGTCGGACGAGTCGCTGGATCAGGCGATGGTCGCGGAAATGCTCTCGCTGCCAAGCGAAGCCTACCTGACCGAAATCAGCGAAGTCGCCGACGTGGACGCGATCCACACCGCCCGCGAATTCGCCCGTCAGCAACTGGCGGACAATCTGTTCGAGGCGCTGTGGCTGCGTTATCAGGCCAACCGCGACCTGTCGAAGCAAACCCCGTACGTGGCCGAGGCCGAGCACTTCGCCCGTCGCGCATTGCAGAACATCGCGCTGTCGTACCTGATGCTCAGCGGCAAGCCGGAAGTGCTGGCGGCAACGCTGGAACAGTTCGACAGCTGCGATAACATGACCGAGCGCCTGACCGCGCTGGCGGTGCTGGTCAACTCGCCGTTCGACGAGCAGAAAGCCAAGGCTCTGGCCAGTTTCGCCGAGCACTTCAAGGACAATTCGCTGGTCATGGATCAGTGGTTCAGCGTGCAGGCCGGCAGCACCTTGCCGGGCGGTCTGGAGCGGGTGAAAGCGCTGATGCAGCACCCGGCGTTCAACATCAAGAACCCGAACAAGGTGCGTGCGCTGGTCGGTGCGTTCGCCGGGCAGAACCTGATCAACTTCCACGCGGCGGACGGTTCGGGTTATCGCTTCCTGGCGGATCTGGTGATCGAACTGAACGGCTTCAACCCGCAGATCGCGTCGCGTCAATTGGCGCCGCTGACGCGCTGGCGCAAGTATGACGGTGCTCGTCAGGCGCTGATGAAGGCGGAGCTGGAGCGGATTCTGGCTTCGGGGCAGCTGTCTAGTGATGTTTATGAGGTGGTTAGCAAGAGCTTGGCTTGAGGCTGGTCGTTTGGGGTTGGTCTTGAGATGGTGTTTCAACTTTAGATCCAGCCCTCACCCTAACCCTCTCCCGGAGGGAGAGGGGACTGATTGCGGGATGCTTCAGATTTACGCCGACCTGATCCTGCTTTACCGAATCTATAATCGACTCGATTCTTCAGGTCGATGTATCGCGCAATACACCTCGGTCGGCTCCCTCTCCCTCGGGGAGAGGGCTGGGGTGAGGGGGTTGGGTTTCAGCTCCACCGCATTACTTCCGCAGAACCGGCTATAAAAAACGCCGCTCGATGAGCGGCGTTTTTTGTGGGTGGATGAAAAAGGTTTATTGGCGCAAATCAAACCGATCCAGATCCATCACCTTCGCCCAAGCGGCAACGAAGTCGTTGACGAACTTTTCCTTCGCATCGGAGCTGGCATACACCTCTGCCAGCGCCCGCAGCACCGAGTTGGAACCGAACACCAGATCGACCCGGGTCGCCGTCCACTTCACGCTGCCGGTTTTACGGTCGCGGCCTTCGAACTCGGTTTTCGACGTCGGTTTCCATTCCACGCCCATGTCCAGCAGGTTGCGGAAGAAATCGTTGGTCAAGGTGCCGGGTTTGTCGGTGAACACGCCGTGTTTCGTTTTACCGACGTTGGTGTCCAGCACCCGCAGGCCGCCGATCAGTACGGTCATTTCCGGCGCCGAAAGGGTCAGCAGTTGCGCCTTGTCGATTAGCAACGCTTCGGCCGGCACGCGGTAGGTGTTGGCGGCGTAGTTGCGGAAGCCGTCGGTGTGCGGTTCAAGGAAACCGAACGACTCGACGTCGGTTTGCTCCTGAGTCGCATCGGTGCGCCCCGGATTGAACGGCACGGTCACCGTGTGCCCGGCGTTTTTCGCCGCTTGTTCGACACCGGCATTACCCGCCAGCACGATCAGGTCCGCCAGCGAGACTTGCTTGCCTGCCGCCCCGGCGTTGAACTCGTTCTGAATGCCTTCGAGGACTTTCAGCACCTTGTCCAGTTGCTCCGGCTGGTTGGCCTGCCAGAACTTTTGCGGTGCCAGACGCAGACGACCGCCATTGGCGCCGCCGCGTTTGTCCGAGCCCCGGAAGGTCGATGCGGCCGCCCAGGCAGTGGAAACCAGTTCCGAAACGGACAGCCCCGACGCCAGTATTTTGCCTTTCAGCGCCCTGATATCGCTGTCGTCCACCAGTGGATGCGTGGCCTCGGGAATCGGGTCTTGCCAAAGCAATTCTTCTTGAGGAAATTCCGGGCCGAGGTAGCGCGACAGCGGACCCATGTCACGGTGAATCAGCTTGTACCAGGCGCGGGCGAAGGCATCGGCCAGTTGATCGGGATTGGCCAGGAAGCGCCGCGAAATCTTCTCGTAGGCCGGGTCGAAACGCAGGGCCAGGTCGGAGGTAAGCATGGTCGGGTCGATGCGTTTGCTCGGGTCGTGGGCGTGGGGAATGGTGCCGGCCCCGGCGCCGTTTTTCGGTTTCCACTGATGGGCACCGGCCGGGCTTTTGGTCAGTTCCCACTCGAAGCCGAACAGGTTTTCCAGGTAGTTGTTGCTCCACTTCGTCGGGGTGGTGGTCCAGGTCACTTCCAGGCCGCTGGTGATGGTGTCGGCGCCTTTGCCGGTGCCGAAGCTGTTTTTCCAGCCCAGGCCTTGTTCTTCGAGGCCGGCGGCTTCCGGTTCCGGGCCGACGTTATCGGCGGGGCCGGCGCCGTGGGTCTTGCCGAAGGCGTGGCCGCCGGCGATCAGGGCGACGGTTTCCTCGTCGTTCATGGCCATGCGGCCGAAGGTTTCGCGGATATCCTTGGCCGAGGCCACCGGGTCGGGATTGCCTTCCGGGCCTTCCGGGTTCACGTAGATCAGGCCCATCTGCACGGCGGCGAGCGGGTTCTCGAGGTTGCGTTCGCCCTGATTGGTGCGGCTTTCCTCATTGCCGTGTTCGGCAGGTTCAGCCACCAGTGTGCCTTCGCCCGGCGGCTGCATGGATTCCGGATCTTTGCCGTAGCGATTGTCGCCGCCCAGCCATTTGTTTTCCGAACCCCAGTACACATCTTCGTCCGGCTCCCAGACGTCCGCGCGGCCACCGGAGAAACCGAAGGTCTTGAAGCCCATGGATTCCAGCGCGACGTTGCCGGTGAGCACGATCAGGTCGGCCCAGGAAATGTTGCGGCCATACTTTTGCTTGATCGGCCACAGCAGGCGGCGGGCCTTGTCGAGGCTGACGTTGTCCGGCCAGCTGTTGAGCGGGGCGAAGCGTTGCTGGCCGGAGCCGGCGCCGCCCCGACCGTCAGCGGTGCGATAGGTGCCGGCGCTGTGCCAGGCCATGCGGATGAAGAGCGGGCCGTAGTGGCCGAAGTCCGCTGGCCACCACTCCTGGGAGTCGGTCATCAGCGCCGTCAGATCGCGTTTGAGAGCCTGGAAATCCAGGCTCTTGAAAGCCTTGGCGTAGTCGAAGTCCTTGCCCATCGGATCGGATGCGGGCGAGTGCTGACTCAGGATTTTCAGGTTCAGTTGATTCGGCCACCAATCGCGGTTCGTCGTGCCACCGCCGGCGGCGTGATTGAACGGGCATTTCGATTCATTTGCCATGTTCGGGTCCTTATCAGGTCTTCTGCGGCCGGCTCGTGCCGACTTCGGAGTAGTAAGGCTAGACCCGACTCGGCGAGTCAGCTAATAGGCCGACTATTGGAGCGTGATAGGCGCAGTCTCTTACGCGACGAGCCGGGAGCGTGGGCCGGGCAGGGCGCTGAAATGCCCGTGCTTGAGCGATGGTTTGCAATTGTGGGGAAGAAACGTGATGGCCATTGGAAATGTTATTGTATAACATAAAAATGATTTCATCTGATCGATGCCAGTAATACACCCTCTGTAGCGCCGGCATTGATCCTCACTTTTCTGCCTGACGGATTTCTGAAATGCCTTCCCGTTTCCACACCTTCCAACCCCGCCTGACGCTCATGGCCTCGGCGCTGCTGATCGCTTTGCCCGCATTCGCCGCCGACCCGCTGGAACTGCAACCGCAAGTCATCACCGGCAATCCGCTGGGCAGTCAGACCCTGGCCTCGCCTTCGACCGTGTTGAGCGGCGATGACCTGACGCTGCAGCAAAAGGGCAGCCTCGGCGAAACCCTGAACAAGCAGCCGGGTGTGTCGTCGTCCTACTTCGGCCCGGGTGCCAGTCGCCCGATCATTCGTGGGCAGGACGGCGACCGCATTCGCATCCTGCGCAACGGCGTCGGCGCGCTGGACGCCTCGTCGCTGTCCTACGATCACGCGGTGCCGCTGGATCCGGTCAACGTCGAGCGCATCGAAATCGTCCGTGGCCCGGCGGCCTTGCTGTACGGCGGCAGCGCCATCGGCGGGGTGGTCAACACCTTCGACAACCGCATCCCGACAGAAGCCATCGACGGCATTCACGGTGCCGGCGAGTTGCGCTACGGCGGCGCCGACACCACCCGCAGCAGCGCCGGTAAGCTCGAAGCCGGCAACGGCCAGTTCGCCTTGCACCTGGACGCCAGCGCCCGCGAATTCAATGACCTGAAAATCCCCGGCTACGCCAAGACCGGTCGTGAGCGGGCGAACGACGATGGCGATTCGAAGAAGCATCGGCTGGCCAACAGCGATGGTCGTCAGGACGGCGGTGCGGTGGGCGGGTCGTACACCTGGGATGACGGTTACGCGGGGCTGTCGTACAGCAATTACGATTCCAACTACGGCTCGCCGGCCGAAGACGATGTGCGGATCCGCATGGAGCAGGAGCACTACGCGTTTGCCTCGGAAATTCGCAACCTCGACGGCCCGTTCAGCTCGGTGAAGTTCGACGCCGGCTACACCGATTACCAGCACCGCGAAATCGAGGGCGGCGAGGTCGGCACCACGTTCAAGAACAAGGGCTACGAGGCGCGGGTCGAGGCCCGGCATCAGCCGTTGGGGCCGTTCAACGGGGTGATTGGTGCGCAGGTCAGTCGCAACGAATTCTCGGCGCTGGGCGAAGAAGCCTTCGTGCCGCACACCGATACCGATGCCGGTGCACTGTTCATTCTCGAAGAGCTGCAAGCCACGGATCGTCTGCTGTTCACCCTCGGCGGACGCCTCGAACACACCACGGTCGACCCGGACGCCAAAGGCAACGAGCGTTTCGCCAATGCCGATCGCTCCAGCAGTTTCACCGCCGGCAGCCTGTCATCCGGTGCGGTGTACACGCTGACGCCGGTCTGGTCGGTCGCCGCCACGCTCGGCTACACCGAACGCGCGCCGACGTTCTATGAGCTTTACGCCAACGGCGCCCACGTCGCCACCGGCACTTATGAAGTCGGGGACGCGGGGCTGTCGAAAGAGAAAGCCGTCTCCAGCGACCTGGCCCTGCGTTTCGACAACGGTACGCACAAGGGCAGCGTCGGCGTGTTCTACAGCCACTTCTCAAATTACATCGGATTGCTCAGCACCGGACGCACGCTGAATGACCAAGGGGAGGAGGACGCCGACGGCATCCCCGAATACACCTACTCCGGCGTGCGGGCGCGCTTCAGCGGTATCGAAGCGCAGGATCGCTGGACCCTTGGCGAAAATGCCTACGGCAAGTTTGCGCTGGAGCTGTCGGGCGACTACACCCGCGCCAAGAACCTCGACAACGGCCAGGACCTGCCGCGCATCGCACCACTGCGGTTGAACACCGGTCTGTTGTGGGAGCTGGATCGCTGGCAGGCACGGATCGATGTGGAACACGCCAGTTCCCAGCACCGGGTGCCGGACAATGAAAGCAGCACCGACGGCTACACCACGCTGGGGGCTAATGTGGGTTATCACTTTGATGTTGGCCAGAGCAAATGGCTGGCCTTCGTCAATGCCGAGAACCTGACCAACCAGACCGTGCGTTACGCCAGCTCGATCCTGCGCGATATTGCACCGGCAGAAGGGCGCAGCATTCAGGTCGGACTGCGTACCACCTTCTGATCGTTCACACCGGACGGGCGCCAGCGTCGTTGCGACGCTGGCGTCGACCTCAACTCGATTGAGCGGTGTCTTCTTCCGGGATCTCGTCCAGCAGATCCTGTTGCCCCGGCAGTTCGGTGATCACGCTGAAATCACTGACTTCCACGGCGCCCAGCCCATACCCCAACAAGTGAAACGAAAACGCCTTGCGCGGTTGCGGGTTGTCGAAACTGAAATCCATCTCCAGCGGCTGATCCGCCGTGGCGACCATCTCGGTCGGCAGGCCCAGTTGCACGTCCTGTTCGAACTCCTTGGCCTTGAGCTGAATGTACGCTGCCTGCTGCGGATCGACCGAACGCACGGTCAGGCGCACGCGGGTGTGGGAGCCCTTGGGCATTTCCAGGTATTGCGCGCCGATCAGGTTGTCTGCCCAGTCGTCCTTGATCTGCGCTTGCAGCGGGATGACGTTGGCGCTGCCGAACTGATAGCGCTGGTTCAGCGGGGTGCGCAGCAGCGACAGGTCCAGGGCCGAGGCGCGGGCGGCGATGTCCCGGGCGTTCTGGCCGCTGGCATTGCCCTTGAACGTGGCGCTTTCGGCGATGAACCCTTCGCTGGCGTAATTGCGGCAACGGCGCGGCATGTCGCATTCAGTCAGCAGGCCGCGACCGTCGTGATAGCGCAGCTTGCCGTTGGTGAACGACATGATTTCGCGGCCCGAATCGTAATCGCGAAACAGCGAGCGCCCGCTGAGGGCGGAAGGCACCGGAAAATCGAAGTAATCCAGAATCGACGCGCTCAGATCGACGTGACCGTAGACCCCGGCGTTCAGGCGCGGCAGTTGCGCCTGCTCCGGCGCGAGGGTCAGGTTGAAGCCCCAGGACGACGCGAGGCGTACGCCGTCGATGCCGTGGGACTCGTCCGAAGTGATCACCACCAGCGTGTCTTTCAGCACGCCCTGGCGTTCGAGGCCGCTGAGAAACTGCTCCAGCGCATCGTCCAGATAACCGACGGCGGCCTGCTTGGGCGTGTCGTAGCGTTGCAGGTAATCCTCCGGCGCGGAGTAGGGCTGGTGAGTGCCGACGGTCAGCAGCGTGAGCATCCACGGCTGTTTCTGCTTCTTCAGTTCGCCGACGTATTTCAGTGCGCCTTCGAAAAACGCCTTGTCATCCTTGCCCCACGGGAATTCCAGGTAGTTGGCGTTGGTGAACCATTCCAGGCCATGGGTCGCATCGAACCCGATGTGCGGCATGATCTTGTCTTTGGCCATGAACCGCAGCCCTGCGCCTTGCAAGTAATGCGTGGCAAAACCGTGCTGACGCAACTGGGCCGGCAGGCACGCCTGATTGCGTTCGCGCTGGGTCAGCATTTCCACGCCTTTGGGCGTGCCGTTGTCGAGCTTGTCGTAATCGCCGCAGAGCATGGCGTACAGACCGCGAATGGTCTGGTGGGTGTGCAGCACGTAATCCGGTGTGTTCATGCCGCGCTCGGCCCAGCGGCTGAGGTTGGGCATCAGGTCTTCCTGATAATGGCTGCCGATGGCCTGGCGATTGGCGCCGATGTAGGCGCCGGGAATGCCTTCGAGCGCGACGATCAGGACATTGCGCGCCTGGCCCTTGGCCGCCAGCAGCGGATGACCGTTCAGATCGACATCGGTGAGGCCGGCCATCGGTGGGGGAGCAACCTGAGTGTCGCCGTCCAGCCATTCTTCGGCCTGCATCTGCATGTCGGCGACCTGCGCGGCGAGCAGTTGGTGCGGCAGGTTGTACAGACGCCACGGGTCGGCATCGCTCGGATTCAGGTGCTGCGCGCCCCAGTACGCGGAGAACAGCAGCACCGGCGTCGCCCAGGCTGCGCGGGGCAGAGCGGGGACGGTTCTTCCGCGTCGAGTCCAATGACTCAGCAACCAAAAGGCCAGAGCCACCAGCAGCGCAACCGCCACACCGGGATGGGCGAATCCGCCGCCAGTGGAGTTTTCCACGAACTGCGGGTCGATCAGGTAATGCAGATCCGCCACGGTGGGCAGGCGCCCGACCGCGCTGACCAGTTCCGCGGTCGCCACCGCCAGCAATCCCCAGAACAGCAGCACCGGTAGCGCTAGCCACCAGGGACGACGATGCAACAGCACCACCAGCAGACTGCCGATGGACAGATCCGACAGATAACCGAACAGGCTCGACCAGCCGAGCGCCGCGCGAAGGCACACCGGCACGATCAGTACCAGGAAAACCAGAGAAAGAAGGCGGGCATCCAGGCGCCGCAGCCGTTGAAAAAGAGCGCTCACAAAAAAGACCTTCCAGCCATTAAACCGTCATAAAAGTGTGGGCGATGATACCAAGGGTGGGCTGTCTGATCGCCTTTTTAAACGGCTGGGTGATCCGGTCCCGGGAGGCACTCTCAGCCAACCGGATGAGCTGGGGCCTTGATCGGCGACTGTCCTGGCGGTTTTGCGGCTTAAGCGAGGCGGCGGTTTTATTGTTTCAGGCTGTTTAACCGGCCTTTGATCCGTTCCTGCTGCATTTGCGAACCAGTGCGATTTACAATGCGCGACTTCTGATGGAGTCGTTCGTCGTGGATTTACTCGCGCAACTTCACGCGCAGCTCAGCCGCTGGGTGATCGATCCGGTCACCGAACGGTTCCTTGGCCTGTTCGATTTGAACGGCCGCCTCGGTGTGGTGTTTCTGCTCACATCCTACGGCGTGGCATACGGCCTTTATCGCCACCGAAAATCCCGGCACCTGACGCAAGCCCGATCCTTCTGGCAATTTGTCGGCGGCGGTCGTGTTCACGGGCATCGTTCGGCCTGGCTGGATTACCGTTATTACTTCATCAAGGCGATTCTTCGGGTGACGCTGGTTTTGCCCGTGGTCGGCCTCGTCGATCCGCATATTCTGCGTTCGGGCGACTACGCACAGTTTTTCACTCAGCTGTGGGGCGCGCGCGAGCAAGTGCCGGAACACCCGTTGATCGCGTTGTTCTACGGACTGGGCGTGTTCCTGTTCAGGGATTTTCTGCATTACTGGATTCACCGCGCCTTCCATTCCCGCTATCTGTGGGAATTTCACAAGGTTCATCATTCGGCGCCGGTGCTGGTGCCGGCCACCGCCAGCCGGATTCACATTGCCGAATCGATCGTTGAACGAATCTTCATCACCGCCGGCCTCGGCGCGTTTGCCGGGGTGGTCTGGTACGCCTGCGGCGGTGAGGTCAGCCGCTACACGCTGTTCGGCGTGACCTGGCTGGCGCTGATCATCAACAGCCTGGGCTCCAATTTGCGCCACAGCCATGTCTGGCTGTCGTTCGGGCCCGCGGTCGAGCATGTGCTCAGCAGCCCGGCCCAGCACCAGATTCATCACAGCGACGCACCGCGCCATTTCAACAAGAATTTCGCGATCAATCTGTCACTGTGGGACTGGCTGTTCGGCACGCTGTACGTCACCACCTCAAAGCCCGAAGCCTTGCGCTTCGGCACGGGCGAGCAGGACCGCACGCGTTATCTGACGCTGTACAGCCTGACCGTCACCCCGTTCGTGGAAACCGCGAAGCGCCTGTCATTGAACGCCGACGGTCTTAGCACCCGGTTCAACCAGCGTACGCCTTGAACGTCGGTATCAGCCTATTCATCAGTTTTTCGAAGCTGGTTTTCCAGTGATATCAATATGCGATAACGGTATTTAAATTTCGTTTTTTATAGCGATAGAGTCCGGCCTCACAGATTTTCCTGGAAATCACTGCGAGGTTGTCATGGCCCTACCGTTCAAACGTTCTGCACTGACGCTGCTGGCCGCTTCGCTGGCTGGTTCGCTACTCGGCAACACCGCTCAGGCCGAAGGCAAGATCAGCATCGCCCAGCAATTCGGCATCGGTTATCTGATTCTGGATGTGGTACGCGATCAGCAATTGATCGAGAAGCACGGCAAGGCCCAGGGCCTGGACATCAAGGTCGACTGGAACAGCATTTCCGGCGCCACCGCCATGAACGAGGCGCTGCTCACCGGATCGCTGGACGTGGTCTCGGCCGGCGTGCCGCCGATGCTTACCGTGTGGGATCGCACCAAAGGCAAACAGAACGTCAAGGCCATCGCCTCGCTGGGTTCGATGCCCAACTACCTGCTGACCAACAACCCGAACGTGAAAACCCTCAAAGACTTCAGCGACAAGGATCGCATCGCCGTACCGGCGGCGGGTGTGGGCTTCCAGTCGCGCACGCTGCAGATCGAAACGGCCAAGGAATTCGGCAATGACCAATACAAGAAATTCGACGACATCTCCGTCAGCCTGCCGCACCCGGATGCGACGGCTGCACTGATCGCTGGCGGCTCGGAAATCAACGCGCATTTCTCAAGCCCACCGTTTCAGTACCAGGCATTGCAGAATCCCAACGTCCATAAAGTGCTGAGTTCCTACGACGTGCTCGGCGGCCAGGCCACATTCAACGTGCTCTACACCACGGAAAAATTCCACGACGAAAACCCGAAAACCTACAAGGCGTTCTACGACGCCCTGGCCGAGGCCGAGAAGATCATCAAAGCCGACAAGCCTGCGGCGGCTCAAGCTTACATTCGGGTTGAACAGTCGAAACTACCGCTGGCGCTGGTTGAGAAAATTGTCACCGACCCGGAAATCGATTTCACCGTGGTGCCGCAACGCACCTTTATCTATGCAGAGAAACTGCAGGAGCTGGGCGTGCTGAAAAACAAGGCGGACAGCTGGAAGGATTATTTCTTTGAAGAGGCGCATGGCGGGGCGGGGAGTTGAACACTCGTCTTTTCTGAACAGTCCGCACGTCCGTTCGCCGGGTGAGCGACAAACCCGTGTCTATAGTGAGAGGGCTGTGTGAAACGGGTGGCGCACCTCAAGGCTGCGACGGGAGGCGCCGAGTGAACAATCTGCTGTTTTTCATTCAGGAGATCGCCATGAGTCAGATCGAAAAAGTCCTCTACACCGCGAAAACCCACACCACCGGCGGACGTGACGGCGCATCGCGCAGTTCCGACGGGATCCTCGATGTAAAACTGTCGTCGCCCGGCTCCAGTGGCGGCGGGACCAATCCGGAACAATTGTTCGCCGCAGGCTGGTCGGCGTGTTTCATCGGCGCGATGAAAGCGGTGGCGGGGCAGCAGAAAATCAGCCTGCCAGCGGACCTGGCGGTGGATGCCGAAGTGGACCTGGGCACTAATTCGGGAGGGTATCTCCTGCAGGCGCGACTGAATGTAAGCCTGCCGGGCATGGAGCGCGGCGCGGCGCAGCAGCTGGTGGATGCGGCGCATCAGGTGTGCCCGTACTCCAAGGCCACGCGCAACAATATCGAGGTCGAATTGAAACTGGTCTGATATCCAGATGCAAAAGGGGCGGCATGATCGTCGATCATGCCGCCCCTTTTGTTTTTTGAGGCCGTAAATCTGTCCGTCGACGATCAATGCATCTTGCTGTGATCGTGGCCTTCCATGGTCAGCGCCTTGACCGGCGCTTTCACTTCAACGGTTTCCTTTTCGCCCTTGGCGTTTTCCACGGTCAGGGTCAGCGGCACGCTGTCGCCTTCTTTCAACTGAGCGGTCAGGCCCATCAGCATCACGTGGTAACCATTCGGGTCGAAGTTGACGGCCTTGCCCGCTGGCAGGTCGACCGATTTCACTGGGCCCATGCTCATCACGTCGTTCTTCATGGTCATTTCATGAATCTGCACGTCCTTGGCCGCAGGCGAGGCAACGCTGAGCAGCTTGCTGTCGCTGTCGGCGGTGACGGTCATGAACGCGCCGCTGGCCGACTGGTTCGGCACGGTCGCACGCACCCAGGCGTCGTCGACCCTGGTCTGAGCCGATACCTGGAAAGCCAGGCCCAGCAGGGACAGTCCCAGTGCGGCACGTTTGATGTGGTTCAGAAAAGGGTTCATCAGCAGACCTCCATGACGGTAAGCAAATCTTCCGTGCACTCTTGTGCAGAAAGCGATTGAGACAGGCCCACACGCAACGTGCCCCGGGTATCGTAGACATAGCTGGTGGCGGTGTGGGAGAGGGTATAGGTGTCGCCGGCCGGGACTTTTTCGTAGAACACGTCGAATTCCTTGGCGGTGGCCTTGGTTTCTTCGAGGGTGCCGTACAGCGCGACGAAGCTTGGATCGAAGGTCTTGACGTAGGCGTCGAGGATTTCCGGGGTGTCGCGTTCCGGGTCGAGGGTGATGAACACCACTTGCAGGATGTCGCCGTCCTTGCCCATCAGCTTCTTGATTTTCGCGGCGCGGGCCAGCGTCGTCGGGCAGATCGCCGGGCACTGGGTGAAACCGAAGAAGATCATCGGCATCAGGCCGCGAAAGCTCGAGAGCGTCACGGTGTTGCCTTCGGTGTCCTTGAGCTTGAAGGTGCGTCCGAGGATCTTGTCGCTCAGATCCTTGCCGTACTTGTACGACAGTTCGCCGCGGGTGTCGCAGCCGGCGAGCAGGCCGAGACCGAGTACGCCCATTCCCGCAAGCACCTTGCGGCGAGTCAACAAAGCCGTCATTTCATACCGCCCTTTGGAGCCCGCCAGTCGGCAGGACAGGCAGGCGGGTTAACCGTAAAAGCGGCGCATGATACCAAAATGATCCGCTGCGCCGGTTTTCGATCGCCGGGCAATGTGGGATCTGGCGACAAAAGGTGTAAGAAAAAATGACTCAGGGAGATGGCGGAAGCGGCTCGACCGGGCTCCAGCCACCGCCCAGCGCGGTGTACAGGTTCACTTGCGCGACCAGTTGCGCCAACCGGTCGGTAATCAGTCCTTGCTGGGAACTGAACAGCGAACGCTGGGCATCGAGGAACGTCAGGCTGCTGTCGACGCCGCTTCGATAGCGGTGCTGCGCCATGTCGTAATAATCCTGGGTCGCCTGCACCAGGTCGCGCTGGGCCTGGAGTTGCTGTTCGTAGGTCTGGCGCGCCGCGAGGCCGTCGGACACTTCCTGGAATGCCGTCTGAATGGTCTTTTCGTACTCGGCGATGGTGATGTCTTTTTGCAGCTTCGCGTAATCCAGGCTGGCGCGCAGACTGCCGGCATTGAAGATCGGAAGGTTGATCTGCGGCTGGAACGTCCAGGTCCCGGAGCCGCCCTTGAACAGCCCGGACAGATCACGGCTGGACGTCCCGGCATTGGCGGTCAGGCTGACACTCGGGAAAAACGCCGCCCGCGCCGCGCCGATGTTGGCATTGGCGGCGCGCAGCTTGTATTCGGCCTGGAGAATGTCCGGCCGACGTTGCAGCAGATCCGACGGCAACCCGGCCGGCACGGTTGCCACCAGATCACTGTCCAGCGGACGCGCCGGCAGGTGCTCGGGTACCGGCGCGCCCACCAGCAGCGTCAGGCTGTTCAAGTCCTGGGCGACTTGGCGCTGATAACGGGCCAGGCTCGCGCGGGTGCTGTCGACACTGGTCTGCGCCTGAATCTGATCCAGCGCCGAGGACTTGCCGGCCTCGCGGTTGCGGGTGGTCAGGTGCAGGCTTCGTTCGTCGGCGGCCAGTGTTTCCTGGGCCAGCGCCAGTAACTCCTGATCGGCGCGCCAGGTCAGGTAGGCGTTGGCGACGTTGGCCACCAGACTCAATTGCGCACTGCGCCGGGCCTCTTCGGTGGACAGCCAGCTCAGCAGCGCCTGCTCGCTGAGGCTGCGCACCCGGCCGAAGAAGTCCAGTTCATAGGCGCTGATGCCCAGATTCACCGAGTAGGTCGAGGTGATTGCCGCTTGGGTGCGAGTCACGCTGGACGGCAGCCGCTGACGCAGCTCGTTGGCGTTGGCCGACACCGCCGGCAGCAGGTCGGCGCGCTGGATGCGGTATTGCGCCTGAAACGCCTCGACATTCAGGGCAGCTACCCGCAGATCGCGATTGTTGACCAGCGCGCTTTCAATCAATTGCTGCAACGCCGGGTCATTGAACAGCGCGCGCCAGTCTTCCACCCGGGGCGTGACCGGGGATTGCGCGGCATACGCCGGACCTTGCGGATACTGCGCAGCGCTCGGCGATGCCGGTCGCTGGTAATCGGGAATCAACGAGCAACCGCCCAGCAGCAGCGCAGCGGACAGCAGGGAAATCGGCAATCTGAACATCAAACAGCCTCGTTCACGAATGAGAGCGGACGCCGGGCGCCCGTGATGAGAAAAACGCCGGATCAGGCCCCGGCCATCCATTTCGCCAGACCGTGTCGCCCGCTGACCCCAAGCTTGGCGGCCGCGCGCTTGAGGTAGGTCTCGATCGAGCTGTTCTTGACTCGCAGCTTTTCCGCCATCTGCGGCACGGTGCCGCCGGTCAGCAGACCCAGGCAGACTTCTTTCTCGCGCACCGACAATGTGATGTCGCCCAACGCCAGGCGTTCGTCGAACACCTGTTGCAACGGCGTCTGGGGTTGATCGGCTTGTGGCGCGCGGGGTTGGCGGGCGATGGCTTGTCGACTGATGTGCGCGTGGCGCTCGATCAAGGGCAACAGGGTGTCGGACAGGCGCTTGAGAAACGACAGCTCCGGCAGGGAAAACACCCGATGCGTGTGGGGACGGTAGAACGAAATGACGCAACGGCGATTGGACGTGCGAGACACCAGATTGCATTGGTGGACGCTGTGGTGCGGGTGTCGATGCTGGAGCGAGGCTTTCAGTTGAATCAGTAGCGAGTCGTTCATCTCGATCATCTGTTGCAGCAACGGGTGGTCGTCCGGGTGCTGCAACGGATCCGGGGGCGGAAAGGTGTCCGGCAAACCGGCACTGCCCAACGCCTTGATCTCGACCACGCTGGATTCCCGTTCATCCAGGGTCCACTCACTGAGATGGACGCGATTGACGGGTACGAGGTTGTCGACCAACTGGAACATATTCGTGGCAAAACCCTCGTTGCCGGTGCTGGCGATCAACTCCCCCAACTGCCAATAAAAGTGCGGATTTTCCATGTTGCGAAGACTGCCGGTCAGATTCATATCCTTGTCATCCCTGATTTAGAGCCATTGCCGAATCGTCTGCCGTGCATGCACCCCTGAAGCGCCCACCCAGTCTTTTCTCCTTGAAATCGTCTGGAGCGGGATTTAAGCCTATGCATTTGTCCTACGTCTGTAGGGGAAAACAGGGACACAAAGTGCCACCATTTCCGAAAAAATGGCGTCACGTTTCTGTCAGGTGAATGTGCAAGGTCGCGTAGTCCGTGACTGTACGGTCTAGTACGAACCCCGAAATCCGGGGATCGGACCGCCGCACCCGTCAGTGCGGGACGCTAGCGGGCAGGCAAGTGTGGCGATTGTCCTACAGGATTTTCAGTCATTTCTTTCCGAACTTTTAGGGAAATCGCTGACTTCTCAGGCCCTGTTGGCTCGCACAGCTGTACAAAGTGGGGAGGGTTGTCCGGGTTTTACGTGTCACGCGGGTTTCGGGGCCGATGCTTGAATACGCGCCAAATCACGTGAGATGGATCTTATGAACCAATTTGCTGCCGATGCGGCGGACGGTCTGTCCGCGATCTCCGAGGCCTTCCCGTTGACCGCTGCGCAGCGTGACATCTGGCTCGACCAACTGCGTCAGGGGAATTCGCCGATGTACAACATCGGTGGCTATGTCGAACTGACCGGGTCGCTGGATCCGGCGCTGATGCAGGCAGCGCTTGAAGGGCTCGTGGCCCGGCATGACGCGATGCGCACCAGCCTGCTGCCGGGGGCCGGCGATGATGGGCTGCCGTTGCAGCGTTTTGCCCGGTCCATGCCGGTGCCGATGCCGGTGCACGATTTACGCAGCCATCCCGATCCATACGCCGCAGCGCGCCAACTGACGCAGGAAAACATCGAGCAGTTGTTTACGCTGGACGGCGGGCCTTTGTTCCGGTTTCGTCTGCTCTGGCTCGATGATAACTGCCATTGGCTGTCACTCCAGGCCCACCACCTGATCGTCGATGGCTGGGGTTTCGGCGAGATGCTCAAATCCCTCGACGAGATCTACAACGCGCTGGCGCTCGGGCAACAGCCGCTCGGTTCGGCGCCGTCCTATGTCGATTTCATCCGTGACGATGCGCGGTATTTTCAGTCCGACCGTTACGCCCGTGACCGGGCGTATTGGCTGGACAAATACCAACATCGGCCGGAGCCGCTGTTGTTGCCGCGCTATCAGGAACGCTTTGCCAGCGCTGCGGCACCGACCCGGATTTTCTCGCAAGTCTTTCCGGCTCTCTTGCACGAGCGCATGAAGCAGGTGGCCCGAGAGTACGGCGCGTCGGCGTTTCATGTGTTGCTGGCAGCGATCCATGTGTATTTCAGCCGAAGCGCCCAGCGTGACGAATGGGTGGTGGGCGTGCCGCTGCTCAACCGCTCCGGCGCCCGGTTCAAATCGACCCTGGGGCTGTTCACCCAGGTCAGCGCGGTGCGCATGGGATTTGGCCGCGAGTTGTCATTCAAGACGCTGGTCAAGGCGATTGGCGATGAGTTGAAACAGGATTTCCGCCATCAGCGTTTCCCCCTCAGCGAGATGAACCGTGCACTCGGTCTGCTGCGCGAGGATCGCTCGCAGCTGTTCGAAGTGACCGTGTCCTATGAGCGCGATGCGCATGAATACCGCTACGGCGAGGCGCAGGGGCGGGTGGTCAAAGTGTCGAACCACGCAGAGGGCACGCCGTTGTCGGTGCACCTGCTGAGCAGCCGTGGTGACTACGAGGACAGTTTGTACATGGTGTACAACGAGGCCTACTTTGACGCCGATGAAATCGCGGCGCTGAGCGGGCGCTTGCTGTGGGTGCTGGAGCAGGGGCTTGAAGACCCGGCGCTGATGGTGGGTGATTTCAGCCTGAGCCTGCCGACCGAATCGGCGCTCTTGCAGCAGTGGAACGACACACGCGCGCAATACCCTCAAAACCTGACCATTCACCAGCGCATCGAAACGCAAGCGGCGACACGACCGGATGCGGTAGCGGCTGAATCCCGAGGACAACGGCTGACCTATGCCGAGCTGAACCGACAGGCCAACGCCCTGGCCCATCATTTGATCGGGCTCGGTGTGCGACCCGATGACCGCGTGGCGCTCGTCGCCCGCCGAGGGCTGGACACGCTGGTCGCGCTGCTGGCGATTCTCAAGTCCGGCGCCGGTTATGTACCGGTCGATCCGGCTCATCCTGCGGAACGGCTGAGCTATTTATTGCGCGACAGTGCTCCGGTCGTGGTCCTGACCCAGCGCGATCTGCGCGAACGTTTGCCGGTGCTCGACGTGCCGGTGATTGAAATCGATTCGCGTGCCTGGCCGATCAACGATCTCAACCCTGATGCTTCGGGTCTGACCACTGCACATCTGGCCTACGTGATCTACACCTCCGGCTCCACCGGCCAGCCCAAGGGCGTGATGGTCGAGCATCACACGTTATCGAATCTGGTCGACTGGCATTGCACGGCCTTCGACCTGAGCGCCGGTTGCCACACTTCAAGCCTCGCCGGCTTCGGCTTCGACGCCATGGCCTGGGAAGTCTGGCCCGCGCTGTGTGCTGGCGCGACCCTGCACCTGGCGCCGTCTCGTGACGGCGGCGAAGACATTGACGCGCTGCTCGACTGGTGGCGTGCGCAACCGCTGGACGTGAGTTTTCTGCCGACCCCGATTGCCGAGTACGCCTTCAGCCGTCACCTCGAACACCCCACCCTGCGCACACTGCTGATCGGCGGTGATCGACTGCGCCAGTTCAATCACCAGCAGACGTTCGCGGTGATCAACAACTACGGCCCGACCGAAGCGACGGTGGTCGCGACCTCGGGCCGAATCGAACCGGGCCGGACGCTGCACATCGGCAAGCCCGTGAGCAATGCCACGGCCTATCTGCTGGATGACTGGCAGCGTCCGGTGCCGATTGGCGTTCCCGGTGAGTTGTACGTCGGTGGCGCCGGCGTAGCGCGGGGTTACTTCAACCGCCCTGAGCTGACCGCCGAACGTTTCCTCGACGATCCATTCAGCCGCGAGCCCAATGCGCGGATGTACCGCACCGGCGACCTCGCACGCTGGCGCCCGGACGGCACCCTCGAGTACCTGGGCCGCAACGACGATCAGGTGAAGATCCGTGGCGTGCGCATCGAGCCCGGTGAGATCGAAGCTGCGTTGAGCAGCCATGAATCCGTGCGCGATGCGGTGGTGCAGGTGCGCGACGGGCAATTGCTGGCCTGGTTCACCGAACGCCAGCCGCTGGACATCACGCAGTTGCATGCTCACCTCAAGACCCGTCTGCCCAGCGCGATGCTGCCATCGGCCTACGTGCGTCTGACGGCGCTGCCGCTGACGGCCAACGGCAAACTGGATCGCCAGGCGTTGCCGGCACCGGGGCCGGAGGCGTTGATCCGCCGCGAATATGAAGCCCCGCAAGGCGATGTCGAAATCCTGTTGGCGCAGATCTGGGCCGAGGTGCTGCAAGTCGAAAAGGTCGGGCGTCACGATCACTTCTTTGAACTGGGCGGGCACTCGTTGCTGGCGGTCAATCTGATCGAACGCATGCGCCAGCTCGGCATGAGCAGCGATGTGCGCGTGCTGTTCGGCCAGCCGACCCTGGCGGCACTGGCCGCGTCGGTGGGCAGTGGCCGCGAGGTCGAAGTGCCGGCCAACCGCATTCCGCAAGGTTGCACGCGGATCACGCCGGACCTGTTGCCGTTGGTTGAGCTGGATCAGTCCACCCTCGACCGGATCATCGCCACGGTGCCGGGCGGGGCGGCCAACGTGCAGGACATTTATCCGTTGGCGCCGTTGCAGGAAGGCATTCTTTATCACCACATCACCGCCGCGCAGGGTGATCCGTACCTGCTGCAGTCGCAGCTGGCGTTCGACAGTGTCGAGCGGGTCGAGGCCTATGCGGCGGCGCTGCGTCAGGTCATGGCGCGCCACGATATCCTGCGTACCGCCGTGGTATGGGAAGGCTTGACCAACCCGGTGCAGGTGGTCTGGCGCGAAGCCGAACTCCCGGTACAGGAAATCACCCTCGAGCCGGCCGAGGGCGATGTCCTCACTCAATTGCACGAGCGCTTCGATGCCCGGCGTTATCGCATCGACGTCAGTCAGGCGCCGCTGATCCGGCTGATGTATGCCCGCGACCCGGCTCATGGGCGGATCGTGGCAATTCTGTTGTTTCATCACCTGGCGCTGGATCACATCGCGCTGGAAGTCCTGCGTCATGAAATGCGCGCCAACTTGCTTGGGCTGAGTGAGCCCTTGCCGCCAGCGGTGCCGTATCGCAATTACGTGGCCCAGACCCGGCTTGGAGTCAGCGAACGGGAACATGAAGCGTTCTTCCGCGAGATGCTCGCCGACATCGACGAGCCGACCTTGCCGTTCGGTTTGCAGGATGTGCAGGGCGACGGGCGCGGCATCGATGAAGCCGTGCGCATGCTTGCGCCGGAACTGGATCGGCGTTTGCGCCTTCAGGCGCGGCAGGCCGGCGTCAGCGTGGCCAGCCTGATTCACCTGGCCTGGGCGCAGGTGCTGGCGGCGACGTCGGGGCAGGAGCACGTGGTGTTCGGCAGCGTTTTTATGGGCCGCATGCAAGGCGGCGAGGGCGCCGACCGGGCGCTGGGCGTGTTCATCAACACCTTGCCATTGCGGGTGGACATGAACCGTGGCGTGCGCGATGCGGTGCTGCTCACCCACGCCCGACTGACCGATTTGCTCGGGCACGAACATGCGTCACTGGCGCTGGCCCAGCGTTGCAGCGGCGTTGCGTCACCGGCGCCGCTGTTCAGTGCGTTGCTCAACTATCGGCACACCGAACTTGAGGCGCAGGAAGCGGCGTCGGACCCAGCCTGGCAAGGCATTCAGACCCTGGAGAACGAAGAACGCACCAACTACCCGCTGACCCTGAGCGTCGATGATCTGGGCAGCGCTTTGCAGATCACCACGCGAACCCTGATGAGCATCGGTGCGCAGCGCATCGGCGACTACGTGCAAACCGCGTTGCAGACGCTGGTGGATGCGCTGGAGCAAACTCCGCAACAGCCGCTGAATCGCTTGTCGATCCTGACGACGGCGGAGCTTGAGCAATTGCTGGTCGAGTTCAATGCCAGCGAAGTCGATTGCTCGCTCGATCAGCCGCTTCAGGTGTTGTTCGAACAACAAGTACAGCGCAGACCCGACGCCATCGCATTGCAGGCTGGCGAGCAGCAACTGACCTATCGTCAACTGAATGAGCAGGCCAACCGTCTGGCGCATCATCTACGTGAGCACGGTGTACAGCCCGATTCGCGAGTGGCGATCTGTGTCGAACGCAGCCTGGATCTGATAGTCGGCCTGCTCGGCATTCTCAAGGCAGGCGGCGCGTACGTGCCGCTGGATCCCGACTATCCGCTGGAACGCCTGCATTACATGCTGCAGGACAGCGCTCCGGTGGCGGTGCTGGTACACGAGACCACCCGCAATCTGTTGGGCGAGCCGGGTGTGCCGGTCATCGATTTCGACCGTTGCACCTGGCAGCACGCGTCCGCCGACAACCTGAAAATACCGGGTCTGAGCGCTGCGAACCTGGCCTACATGATCTACACCTCGGGCTCCACCGGCACGCCGAAGGGCGTGATGATCGAGCATCGAAGCGCTTGCAACATGGTGCACTGGGGCTCGCAGATCAGTCCGCCGACCGAACATGGCGCGCTGTTGCAGAAGGCGCCGTTCAGCTTCGACAGTTCGGTGTGGGAGATTTTCTGGCCGCTGTGTTCCGGCCTGCGGCTGGTGCTGGCGCGGCCCGACGGCAACCGCGATTCGGCCTATGTCACCCAAGTGATTCGCGAACGGCAGATCACCGTAGTCAAGTTCGTGCCGGCGCTGCTGCAACAGTTCATCGAACAGGACGATGTCAGCCAGTGCACCAGCCTGACTGACGTGCTCAACGGTGGCGGTGAACTGACCGCCGCACTGGCCCGGCGCGTCCGCGATCGCCTGCCGTGGGTGCGTCTGCATAACGTCTATGGCCCGACCGAAACCACGGTCGACAGCACCGGCTGGACGCTGGAACCGGATCAACCGGTGCCGGAAACCGTGGTGCCAATCGGTAAGGCCTTGAGCAACACCCGACTCTACGTGCTGGATGCCCACGATCAACCGGTGCCGTTCGGTGTCAGCGGACATTTGCACATCGGCGGGGTCGGGGTCGCACGGGGTTATCTGGGGTTGCCGGACATGCAGGCCGAGCGCTTCATCGACAGCCCGTTCGTGGCCGGTGATCGCTTGTACCGCACCGGCGATCTGGTGCGCTACCGGGCGGACGGCAACCTCGAATTCCTCGGCCGCAACGACTTCCAGATCAAGCTGCGTGGCTTGCGTCTGGAACCGGGGGAAATCGAAGCGCGGCTGATCGAGCACCCGGCGGTGCGTGAAGCGGTGGTGCTGGTGCGTGACGAGCGACTGGTGGCGTATTTCACCGTGCGTGAAGGCTTTGATGCGCCACACATCGAAACCTTGCGCGCCCATGTGCTCGAGCGTTTGCCGGAGTACATGGCGCCGGGCGCCTACGTAAAACTCGACGCATTGCCCCTGACCCCGAACGACAAGGTCGACCGCAAGGCCTTGCCGGCACCGGGGGCTGAGGCGGTGCTCAGTCGCCGCTACGAGGCGCCCGAGGGCGAAGTCGAAATCCGGCTGGCGCAGATCTGGGCCGAGGTGTTGCAACTGGAGCAGGTCGGGCGCAACGACCACTTCTTCGAACTCGGCGGGCATTCGTTGCTGGCGGTCAGTCTGGTGGCGCGCATGCGTCAGGCCGGGCTGCACGTCGATGCGCGGACGCTGTTCAGCCAGCCGACGCTGGCCGCGCTGGCGGCGCAAACCTCGGACCAGGCCAAACAGGTGGAAGTCCCGCAAACCACCATACCGACGCTCAACCGCAAACGTCGGCTCTGAGGCGACATCGGCGTCGACTCGCGGTTCCCGTGAATCGACGCCATGACTGTCCGGTCACGGGGCTTGTCCCTGCTTCCCATGTCAGACACCCAAGCCCCGATGTTTTAGCTTTTCCAGGCTGCGCGCGGCCGCACGGACTCGCCGCTGCGCGCTCCTTTTTCCCGAATTTACAGCAGGTTACCCCCATGCAATTTCGCGAGCTGATGGCTGTTATTTCCACCCATGCGATCCGCCTTCAACAGGACGATGAAGACCTGGTCATTCTGGGCAACGACGACGCGCTGGACGACGCGTTGTGGGACAGCCTCGCCAAGCACAAGGCGCAGTTGCTGGAGCTGGTGGCGAGCCACGGCGGCGACTGGTCGAGCCCGGCGCTGCGCATCACCCCGGACATGTTGCCGCTGGTGCAACTGGATCAGCTGGCCATCGACCGCATCGTCGCCACCGTGCCGGGCGGTGTGGCGAATGTGCAGGACATCTATCCGCTGGCGCCGTTGCAGGAGGGGCTGCTTTATCACCATCTCTCCGCGCCGGAGGGGGATCCCTACGTGTCGCAGGCGCGGTTCACGTTCGACAGTCGCGGACGGCTGGATACATTCACCGACGCGCTGCGTCGGGTGATCGGGCGCCATGACATTTTGCGCACCGCCATCCTCTGGGAGCATCTGGACGATCCCGTGCAGGTGGTCTGGCGTGAAGCCCCGCTGGTCAGTGAGGAAATCGATCTGAATGATCGCGAGGACGTACTCGCGCAATTGCTGGCACGCCACGACCCGCAGTACTTTCGCCTCGACCTGCAACAGGCCCCATTGTTGCGGCTGGTGTTCGCCGAGGATCCGGCCAACGACCGGGTGGTCGCATTGTTGCTGTTCCATCACATGATCATGGATCACGTCGCGCTCGATGTGGTACGCCGGGAAATTCAGGCCTACCTGTCAGGCCGCGATGCCGAAGTCGCGAGGGCGGTGCCGTTTCGCGACCACCTGGCGAGGGCACGTCTGGAGTCGGATGAGCAAGCGCACCAGGCATTTTTTCGCGAGATGCTCGGCGACATCGACGAGCCGACGCTGCCCGGTGGCTTGCATGATGTTCAAGGTGACGGTCAGGGCATTGAGGAAGTCTCGTGCATGCTCGACAGCGATCTGAGCCAGCGCCTGCGTACCCACGCGCGACAATCGGGGGTGAGCGTGGCGAGCCTGATGCACCTGGCCATGGCGCGGGTGCTGGGTCAGCTGTGCGGGCGCTCGACGGTGGTGTTCGGCACCGTTCTGCTGGGACGGATGAATGCGGCTGACGGTGTCGAGCAAGCATTGGGGATGTTCATCAATACGCTGCCTTTGCGGGTGGATGTCGGCGGGTCGAGCGTTCATGACGGCGTGCTGGCGACGCACCGACGCCTGACCGCGCTGCTCGCCCATGAGCAGGCGTCTCTGGCACTGGCCCAGCGTTGCAGCGCCGTGGCGGTGCCGACGCCGCTGTTCAGCGCCATGCTCAACTACCGCCACAGCAGCGTGGAGGAAGTTGCCGAGGTGATCGAGCTGTCGCCGGGGGTGCACGTATTGGGCGCCCGCGAGCGCACCAACTACCCGCTGACGGTCAACATCGATGACCTTGGTCAGGACCTGCGCATCACGGTGCTGGCCGACGCGACGCTTGGCGCCTCCCGAATCGCCGGATACCTGCGCACGGCACTGGACAGTCTTGTCGATGCGCTGCAGAACAACCCGCAAGCCGCATTGCACAGCCTGAACATACTGCCGCCCGCCGAGCGGGAGCACTGGCTGTATGGCGTTAACTCACCGAGGGCGACGTTTCCCGATACGCCTTTGATCCATCAGCAGTTCGAAGCGCATGCGCACACTCGGCCCGAGGCGGTCGCGTTGCTGTTCGAGGGGCGTACTTACAGCTATGGAGCACTCAACCGACAGGCCAACCAGGTGGCCCATCGTTTGCTCGCCCTTGGCATCCGTCCGGATGACCGGGTAGCGATCTGCGTCGAGCGCGGCCCGCAAATGATCGCCGGCCTGCTCGGCGTGCTCAAAGCGGGTGCCGGATATGTGCCGATCGATCCGGCTTATCCGCTGGAGCGCATCACCTTCACCCTGCAAGACAGTGCGCCGGTGGCGGTGCTGATGCAGGCCGCGACTCTGGACCGGATTGCCGGGCTACCCGTGCCGCAGATCGACCTCGATAACGACGATTTGCAGACCGAACCTGAATTCAACCCGCAGATCCCGGACTTGAATCCGGCGCATCTGGCCTACGTGATCTACACCTCGGGTTCCACCGGGCTGCCCAAAGGGGTGATGGTCGAGCACCGTAACGTGGCCCGCCTGTTTGGCGCGACCCAGGAGTGGTTCCGGTTCAATGCGCAAGACGTCTGGGCGTTGTTCCACTCGTTTGCCTTTGATTTCTCGGTCTGGGAAATCTGGGGTGCGCTGGCGTACGGCGGACAGTTGCTGGTGGTGCCGCACCACATCAGCCGCTCGCCGGACGAGTGCTATGCGTTGCTCTGCCGCTCGGGCGTCACTGTACTCAACCAGACGCCAAGCGCGTTTCGGCAGTTGGTCGCCGCTCAGGGCCGCAGCCTGTTGCAGCATTCGCTGCGCGAGGTGATTTTTGGCGGTGAGGCGCTGGAGCCGGGATCGCTCAAGCCCTGGTATGCGCGGGTCGGCAACGCCGGCACCCGGCTGGTGAACATGTACGGCATCACCGAAACCACGGTGCATGTGACCTACCGTCCGTTGGTGGCGGCAGACGCACAATTGACCGCCAGCAGCCCGATCGGCGTGCGCATTCCCGACCTGCAGCTATACGTCCTCGATGCTCGGCGGGAGCCAGTGCCAGCCGGGGTGACCGGTGAGTTGTATGTGGGTGGCGCCGGGGTTGCCCGTGGTTACCTGAATCGTGATGCGTTGACCGCCGAGCGCTTCATTGCCGACCCGTTCAGCGAGCATGCCGAAGCGCGTTTGTACAAGACCGGCGATCTGGCACGCTGGACGGTGGAGGGCGAACTCGAATACCTGGGACGCAACGACGATCAGGTGAAAATCCGTGGTTTCCGTATCGAGCTTGGCGAAATCCAGGCACGTCTTGCAGCCTGCGACGGCGTGCGCGATGCGCTGGTGATCGCCCGCGAGGACAGCCCCGGCGACACGCGTCTGGTGGCCTACTGGCTGGCCGCCGAAGGTGTCGAACCGAGCGTTGCGCAATTGCGCGATCACCTGCTGGCATCGCTGGCCGAGCATATGGTGCCGGGCGCGTTCGTGCGCCTCGATGCCTTCCCGCTGACGGCCAACGGCAAACTCGATCGCCGGGCGTTGCCGCAGCCGGACAACGAAGCCTTCGCCCGGCGGGCGTTTGAAGCACCGCTCGGCGAAATCGAAACCCGCATCGCTGTGATCTGGCAGACCTTGCTCGGACTGGATCGGGTGGGCAGGCATGACAATTTCTTCGAGCTGGGCGGTCATTCGCTGCTGGCGGTGAAGCTGATCGAGCGCATGCGCCAGCAAAACATGCAGTGCGACGTCCGTGTGCTGTTCGGCCAGCCAAGCGTGGCGGCACTCGCCGCGACGCTGGGAGGGGACGCCACGGTCAGCGTGCCGGCCAACCGCATCGAACCCGGTTGCACCCGCATCACCCCGGACATGCTGCCGCTGGCCACGCTGGATCAAGCGGCCATCGACCGTATCGTCGAGACCGTCGAGGGCGGTATCGACAACGTGCAGGACATCTATGCCCTGGCACCGTTGCAGTCGGGAATCCTCTATCACCATCTGGCCGTTGCCGACGGTGACCCGTACGTGCTGCAAGCGCAGTTCGCCTTCGACGGACTGGCGCAGATCAAGGCGTTCGTTCGCGCGTTGAACAGTGTCATCGCCCGGCACGACATCCTGCGAACCAGCGTGGTCAGGGAAAACCTCGAGGAGCCGGTGCAAGTGGTGTGGCGTGCGGCGCCGCTGGCACTGGAGCGGGTGGATGCCGATCCGCAGGACGGTGATGTGTTGCAGCAAATGCAGGCGCGTTTCGATCCGCGACACTATCGCCTGGACTTGCAGCGTGCGCCGTTGATGCGCTTCGCCTACACCGAAGACCCGTTGCAAAACCGCTGGGTCGGGATCCTGCTGTTGCACCACATCGTGCTCGATCACACCGCGCTTGAGGTGTTGGTGGCCGAGATGAGCGACGCCCTTCACGGGCAAGTCGGCGTGCTGCCGCCCCCCGTGCAATACCGCAACTATGTCGCTCAGGCCCGTCTCGGTTCGAATGCCGAGGCCCATGAAGCGTTCTTTCGCGAAATGCTCGGCGACATCGTCGAACCGACCCTGGTGTTCGGCCTGCGAGACGTACTCGGCGATGGCACAAACATCGTGGACAGCGAACTGGCACTGGATGACCATCTTGCCGGGCGCCTGCGCCAACAGGCCCGCACGCTGGGCATCAGTGTTGCGAGTCTGGTGCATCAGGCCTGGGGCCAGGTACTTGCCCAGGTCTGCGGGCGCGAGGAAGTGGTATTCGGCACGGTGTTGCTGGGGCGCATGCAGGGGGGAGAGGGCGCCGATCGTTCGTTGGGCATGTTCATCAACACCCTGCCGCTGCGGGTCCATGTCGGGGCCACGGCGGTGGAGGCGGGTGTCAGGGCGACCCACGAGCGTCTGGCGCAACTGCTGGTGCATGAGCAAGCGCCGCTGATGCTGGCTCAACGTTGCAGTGGCGTGACGGGTTCGCAACCGCTGTTCAATACCTTGCTCAACTATCGCCACAGCGCGCAGCAGACGGCGACGCCGGGATGGGAAGGCATCCGGATTCTCGATTCTCGTGAGCGCAGCAACTATCCGCTGGTGGTCAGCGTCGATGACCTTGGACAGGGCTTCCGGCTTGCTGTGCAGGCAGTGCCCGAAGTGGATGGCATGCGGGTCTGCGACTACCTGCAAACGGCATTGCACAATTTGCTGAGCGCGCTGGAACAGGATCGCCATGCGCCAATGAATCAGGTGTCGATTCTGTCGGCGGCCGAACGCCAACGCGTGCTGGTCGGTTTCAATGTCACCGGTCGCGACTTTGCCCACGGCCATGTGGTGCACCAATTGTTTGAAGCGCGAGCGGCGAGCCAACCCGACGCTGTGGCAGTGGTGCAGGGCGGGCAAAGCCTGAGCTACGACGGCTTGAACCGCCGCGCCAACCGCCTGGCCCATCACCTGATCGGCCTCGGTGTGCAACCGGACGACCGCGTCGCGCTCTGTGTGCAGCGTGGTCCGCAGATGCTGATCGGGCTGCTGGCGATCCTCAAGGCTGGCGCCGGTTATGTTCCGGTCGATCCGGCACATCCGGCAGAACGGATCGCTTACCTTTTGCAGGATAGCGATCCGGTGGCGGTGCTGGCACAGACGGCTACTCGCGACCTGCTGGGTGCCGTGCCGGTGATCAATCTTGACAGCGACGCCTGGCAGCATCTGCCGGACAGCAATCCACAGTTGCCGGACCTGACCCACGAGCATCTGGCCTACGTGATCTACACCTCAGGCTCCACCGGCCAGCCGAAAGGCGTGATGGTCGAACACTCGACCCTGGAAAACCTTGTGCACTGGCACGCCGAAGCCTTCGACCTGCACGCGGGCAGCCACACCGCCAGCGTGGCCGGTTTCGGTTTTGATGCGATGGCCTGGGAAGTCTGGCCGGCGTTGTGCGTCGGCGCGACGTTGCACCTGCCGCCGGAAACGGTGAGCAATGAGCACCTGGACGGACTGCTCGACTGGTGGCGGGCGCAGCCGTTGCAGGTGAGTTTCCTGCCGACACCGGTAGCCGAATATGCCTTCAGCCGCGAGCTGCAACATCCGGCCCTACGCACCTTGCTGATCGGCGGCGACAAGCTGCGGCAGTTCAACCGCGAACAGAGTTTCGCGGTGATCAACAATTACGGTCCGACCGAAGCCACGGTGGTCGCCACATCCGGGCCGGTCGAAGTCGGCCAGCCGCTGCACATCGGCCGGCCGATGGCCAATGCCAGAGTTTACATTCTGGATGACCAGCAACGCCCCGTGCCCGTGGGTGTGACGGGTGAGTTGTACGTCGCTGGTGCGGGCGTGGCGCGGGGTTACCTGAACCGTCCCGATCTGACCGCCGAACGCTTCCTGAAGGATCCGTTCAACGAAGGGCGCATGTACCGCACCGGCGACCTCGCACGCTGGTTGGCGGACGGCAACATCGAGTACCTGGGGCGTAACGACGATCAGGTGAAACTGCGCGGCGTACGGGTTGAACTGGGGGAAATCGAAGCGGCGCTGGCCAGCCATCCGGCAGTGCAGGACGCAGTGGCACTGGTGCGCGACGGCCAGTTGCTGGTGTGGTTCACCGAACGTGCGCCTGCCGATATCGAAGCCTTGCGTAATCATCTGCAAACCCGTTTGCCGCAAGCATTGATCCCGGCGGCTTACGTGCGACTCGACACCTTGCCGCTGACCGCCAACGGCAAACTCGACCGCAAGGCCTTGCCGGAGCCGGATCAGAACGCCTGGCTCAGCCGCGAATACGAGGCCCCGCAAGGTCCGGTGGAGACTGCGTTGGCACAGATCTGGACCGATGTCCTGAAGCTGGAGCAGGTCGGACGTCACGACAACTTCTTCGAACTGGGCGGCCACTCGTTGCTGGCCGTGAGCCTGATCGAACGCTTGCGCCAGATCGGCCTCAACACCGACGTGCGCGTGCTGTTCAGCCAGCCGACTCTGGCTGCATTGGCTGCGGCAGTAGGGAGCGGTCGCGAAATCGAAGTGCCGGCCAATCGCATTCCTGCCGACTGCACCCGCATCACTCCGGAGTTGCTGAGCCTGACCGAGCTGGATCAGGCCAGCATCGACCGGATCGTGGCCAGCGTGCCGGGCGGCGCCGCCAATGTGCAGGACGTTTATCCGCTGGCGCCGTTGCAGGAAGGCATTCTTTACCATCACCTGAGCGCCGCCGAGGGCGATCCCTACTTATTACAGTCATGTCTGGCCTTTGCCAGCATCGAGCGCCTGCGCGCTTTTGCCAACGCCTTGCAAAAGGTGATTGCGCGCCACGACATCCTGCGCACCAGTCTGGTTTGGGAAGGATTGCCGAGCCCGCAGCAAGTGGTATGGCGAGAGGCCGCGCTGGCGGTGCAATCGGTCGATTTGAGTCCGCTGGATGGCGATATCCTCGATCAGTTGCGCGCACGCTTCGATGCCCGGGATTATCGCCTCGACCTCGGTCAGGCACCGCTGATCCGTCTGGTGTATGCCGAAGATCCGCTGCATGACCGGGTGGCAGGTGTGCTGTTGTTTCATCACGTCGTGCTGGATCACACCGCGCTGGAGGTGGTTCGCCGGGAAATGCAGTTGTATCTGCCGGGGCAGGTTGAGTCTTTGCCGCCTGCCGCGCCCTACCGCAACTACGTCCATCAGGCTCGCCAAGGCATCAGCGAGGAAGAACACGAAAGCTTCTTTCGCGAGATGCTCGGTGATATTGACGAGCCGACCCTGCCATTCGGCTTGCAGGACGTACAGGGCGACGGCCGCAACATCGAGGAGCATTCGCTGGCGCTGCCAGTGGAATTGAATCGGCACCTGCGCCGCCAGGCGCGGCAATACGGGGTCAGCGTCGCGAGCCTGTTTCATCTCGCCTGGGCGCGGGTGCTGGCGGCGACTTCCGGACGCCGGGACGTGGTGTTCGGCACCGTGCTGCTGGGGCGCATGCAAGGCGGCGAGGGCGCGGATCGGGCTTTGGGGATGTTCATCAACACCTTGCCGCTGCGCGTGGAGGTTGACGGGCAGAGTGTGAGCGAAGCGGTTCGCACGGTTCATGAGCGGTTGGCGGCTTTGCTGGGACATGAGCATGCCTCGCTGGCACTGGCTCAGCGTTGCAGCGCTGTGGCCGCCCCTTTGCCGTTGTTCAGCGCGGTACTCAACTATCGGCATGGCGGCCACGACGCTGCGCGAGTGCCTGTTGATCCGGTCTGGCAAGGCATCGAATTCCTGGCCCAGGACGGGCGCACGAATTATCCGTTGACCCTGAGCATCAACGACCGGGGTGATGGCTTCAATCTGTCGGCACTGACCCCGGATCATGTGGGGGCGCAGCGGGTCTGCGAGCTGATGCACACCGCTCTCACGGAGCTGGCGACAGCGTTGGCCGACAACCCCGGACAGGCCTTTGAACGTCTCAACGTGCTGTCATCGGCGGCGCGCGCGCAGCTGCTTGGCGACTTCAACGCGAGCACGTCGGTTTACCCGTCAGCGCAAGGTGTTCATCGTCTGTTCGAAGCGCAGGTTGCGCGCACGCCGGATGCCGTGGCGGTTCAGGCGGGCACGCAGCGCCTGACGTTCAGGCAATTGAACCAGCGCGCCAATCGGCTGGCCCATCATCTGCAGGGGATGGGTGTTACCACCGATACGCGAGTGGCGATCTGTCTCAAACGCAGCCCGGAAATGCTGGTCGGTTTGCTGGCGATCCTCAAGGCCGGCGCCGCCTATGTACCGGTCGACCCGGCTTATCCACCCGAGCGAATCGCTTACATGCTGGCCGACAGTGCGCCGAGGGTGGTACTGGTTCGCGACGTAGTATTGCCGAATCAGGCTGGCGTACCGGTGATTGATTTTGCCCATGAGACCTGGCAAGACCTGTCGGTTGCTGATCCGCAGGTTGCCGAGTTTACGCCGGACAACCTTGCTTACGTGATCTACACCTCGGGCTCCACCGGCCAGCCGAAAGGCGTGATGGTCGAACACGCGACCCTGGAAAACCTTGTGCACTGGCACGCCAAAGCCTTTGACTTGCACGCCGGCAGCCACACCGCCAGCGTGGCCGGGTTCGGTTTCGATGCCATGGCGTGGGAAGTCTGGCCGGCGTTGTGCGTCGGCGCGACGTTACACCTGCCGCCGGAATCGGTGAGCAACGAGCATCTGGACGAACTGCTCGACTGGTGGCGGGCGCAGCCGTTGCAGGTGAGTTTCCTGCCAACTCCAGTGGCCGAATATGCGTTCAGCCGCGAACTGCAACATCCGACCCTGCGCACCTTGCTGATCGGCGGCGACAAGTTGCGTCAGTTCAATCGCGAACAGACCTTCGCGGTGATCAACAACTACGGCCCGACCGAGGCTACGGTGGTCGCGACGTCCGGCCCGGTCGAAGTCGGCCAGCCGCTGCACATCGGCCGGCCGATGGCCAACGCTCGTATCTATCTGCTTGATGACCAGCAACGGCCAGTGCCTGTGGGTGTGACTGGCGAGATGTACGTCGCCGGCGCCGGTGTCGCACGGGGTTACCTGAACCGTCCCGATCTGACCGCCGAACGCTTCCTGAATGATCCGTTCAACGAAGGACGCATGTACCGCACCGGCGACCTCGCACGCTGGCTGGCGGACGGCAATATCGAGTACCTGGGCCGCAACGACGATCAGGTGAAACTGCGCGGCGTGCGGGTTGAACTGGGGGAAATCGAAGCGGCGCTGGCCAGCCATCCGGCGGTACAGGACGCAGTAGCGCTGGTGCGCGACGGGCAATTGCTGGTGTGGTTCACCGAGCGAGCGCCGACCGATATCGAAGCTCTGCGCAATCATCTGCAAACCCGGTTGCCGCAAGCGCTGATCCCGGCGGCTTACGTGCGACTCGACACCTTGCCGCTGACCGCCAACGGCAAACTCGACCGCAAGGCCTTGCCGGAGCCGGATCAAAGCGCATGGCTCAGCCGTGAATACGAGGCCCCGCAAGGGCCGGTGGAAACTGCGCTGGCGCAGATTTGGGCCGATGTTCTGAAGCTGGAAAAAGTCGGTCGCCACGACAACTTCTTCGAACTGGGCGGCCACTCGCTGCTGGCCGTGAGCCTTATCGAACGCCTGCGCCAGATCGGCCTGAACACCGATGTGCGCGTGCTGTTCAGCCAACCAACGCTGGCTGCACTGGCCGCAGCGGTAGGCAGCGGTCGCGAAATCGAAGTGCCGGCCAATCGCATTCCTGCCGACTGCACCCGCATCACCCCGGATTTGCTGAGCCTGACTGAACTGGATCAGCCGAGCATCAACCGGATCGTGGCCAGCGTGCCGGGTGGCGCCGCCAACGTGCAGGACATTTATCCGCTGGCGCCGTTGCAGGAAGGCATCCTTTATCACCACCTGAGTGCGGAGCAGGGCGACCCGTACTTGCTGCAATCGTGGCTGGCTTTCGACAGCCTCGAGCGGCTCGACAGCTTCGCGGCGGCGCTGCGCAAGGTCATTGCACGCCACGACATCCTGCGCACGGCGGTGATCTGGCAGAAACTGGCCGAGCCGATGCAAGTGGTATGGCGTCACGTCGAGTTACCGGTGCAGGAGATCCTGTTCGACCCGGCGGATGGCGACGTTCTTGAGCAGTTGCACGAGCATTTCGATGCCCGGCATTACCGCCTCGACATCAGTCAGGCACCGTTGCTGCGTCTGGTGTATGCCCGTGATCCGGCCCACGACCGGGTGGTCGCGATGTTGCTGTTCCACCATGTGGTGATGGATCACACTGCGCTGGACGTGGTGCAGCACGAAATGCTCGCCTGCCTGCAAGGGCATGAGGCTTCGCTGGGGGCGGCCGTGCCTTACCGCAACTACGTAGCGCAGGCGCGGCTGGGTGTCAGCGAGCAGGAGCACGAAGCGTTCTTCCACGACATGCTCGGCGACATCGACGAGCCGACCTTGCCGTTCGGCTTGCAGGATGTGCAAGGTGACGGTAGCGACATCGAGGAAACGCGACAGGCCCTGACCGAAGCGACCAGCCAGCGTCTGCGCAGCCTCGCACGGCAACTGGGCATCAGCGTGGCCAGCCTGTTCCACCTCGCGTGGGCACAGGTGCTGGCCGCGACATCCGGGCAGGATCGTGTGGTATTCGGCACGGTGCTGATGGGCCGGATGCAGGGCGGCGAGGGGGCCGACCGGGCGTTGGGGATGTTCATCAACACCTTGCCGCTGCGGGTCGATCTGGGGGCAACCCCGGTGCGCGAAGGGGCTCGGGCGACGCATGCGAGACTCAGCGCATTGCTCGGCCATGAGCACGCGTCACTGGCACTGGCCCAGCGTTGCAGCGGCGTGGCCGCGCCGTCGCCGCTTTTCAGTTCGATGCTCAACTACCGGCACAGCGCTAATGAAGCTCAACAGCAAAACCTTCGTCAGGCCTGGCAAGGCATCGAGACCCTGAGCAGCGAAGAACGCACCAACTATCCGCTGAGCCTGGGCGTCGATGATCTGGGCAGCGGTTTTGTGCTCACCGCCATGACCCCGGCGAGCATCGGTTCGCAGCGCATCTGTGACTACATGCAGACCGCGCTGGAGAAGCTGGCGGATGCTCTGGAACAGGCACCGGATCAGCCGCTGAACCGCTTGTCGATCCTTGAAGGCGCAGAGCGTCAGCGTGTCCTTTACGATCTCAATGTCACCGGCACCGCCGACGATCTGGAGCAAACCGTTCACGCTCTGTTCGAGGCGCAAGTGCAACGCACGCCGCAAGCCGTTGCGTTGCAGGCTGGTGAGCAGCGGCTGACTTACGCCGAACTCAACGCACAGGCCAACCGTCTGGCCCATCACCTGCGCGAGTTGGGCGTGGGGCCGGATTCGCGGGTGGCAATCTGTGTCGAGCGCGGGCTGGAGCTGATGGTCGGTCTGCTCGGCATCCTCAAGGCCGGCGGCGCCTATGTGCCGCTGGATCCTGCGTACCCGGCGGAACGTCTGGATTACATGCTCAAGGACAGCGCGCCGGTAGCGGTGCTGGTGCACGGGGCGACGCGTGAGTTGCTGGGCGAGAGCACCGCGCTGGTGATCGATCTGGATCAGGATCACTGGACATTCAATCCGGAGGACAACCCGCAAGTACCGAACCTGAGCGCTTCGAACCTGGCCTACGTGATCTACACCTCCGGCTCGACCGGTGCACCGAAGGGCGTGATGGTCGAGCATCGTGGCGTAGGCAATTTGCTGCACTGGAGTTCGCAGCTGTGTCCCGCCGTGACGGACGGTGTCCTGTTGCAGAAAACCCCGTTCAGTTTCGATGCCTCGGTCTGGGAGCTGTTCTGGCCTCTGAGCGCTGGCCTGCGTCTGGTGCTGGCGCGTCCTGACGGGCACCGCGAGCCGGCGTATCTGGCGCAGGTGATTCGCGAACAGCGGATCAGCGTGATCCAGTTCGTGCCGGTGCTGTTGCAACAGTTCCTCGAGCAGGACGATGTCAGCCAGTGCAGCAGCCTTATCGACGTGTTCTGTGGCGGCGGTGACCTGACGCCGGCGCTGGCTCGCCGTGTGCGCGAGCGTTTGCCGCAAGTGCGTTTGCACAACGTTTACGGCCCGACCGAAGCCACGGTCGACAGCACGGTGTGGACGCTGGAACCGTCGATGCCGGTGCCGGACAGCGCGTTGCCGATCGGGCGGCCGATCAACAACACCCGTCTGTATGTCCTCGATGCCGCCAAGCGGCCGGTGCCGATGGGCGTGATCGGTCAGTTGTTCATTGGTGGTGCCGGGGTTGCGCGGGGCTATCTGGGCCTGCCGCAGTTGATGGCTGAACGGTTTATCCCGAGCCCGTTCGTGGCCGGCGATCGGCTGTACGCCACGGGCGACCTAGTGCGTTACCGCGCCGATGGTCAGCTCGAATTCATCGGGCGCAACGACTTCCAGGTCAAGCTGCGTGGCCTGCGCCTGGAACCGGGTGAGATCGAAGCGCAACTGCTCAGCCATCCAGCGCTGCGCGAAGCCGTGGTGATGGTGCGTGAGGAGCGTCTGGTGGCGTACTTCACCTGGCATGCCGACGCCGGGCAACCGGGGGGCGAGGCGTTGCGCGAACACTTGCTGGCACGCTTGCCCGATTACATGGTGCCGTCGGCATTCGTCGCGCTCGACAGCCTGCCGCTGAGCCCCAACGGCAAGGTCGATCGCAAGGCGCTGCCTGCACCGGATTCGGCTGCAGTCAGCATTCGCGAATACGAAGCCCCGGTCGGCGAGATGGAAATCCTCCTCGCGCGACTGTGGTGTGAATTGCTCAAAGTCGAGCGCGTCGGACGGCAAGACCATTTCTTTGAGCTGGGTGGGCATTCGTTGCTGGCGGTCAGTTTGATCGGGCGCCTGCAACAGGCAGGTATCGAAGCCGATGTGCGGACGTTGTTCGAGCAACCGACTCTGGCTGGTTACGCAGCCATCACGGAAAGAATGGAGATCGTCCTGTGAACCTGAATGAACTGTTGGCGACGCTGAAGACAAAAGACATCCAGTTGGCAATCACGGACGGGCAATTACGGGTCAATGGCAACAAGCAGGCCCTGAGTGAACCGGCCTTGCTGGCCGCATTGCGCGAGCACAAACCGGCATTGATCGAGCTGATCGAGGCGGGCGTTTACTCGCCCGCACGGGAGGGGCAGGTTGAAGTGCCGGTCAATGGCATTTCACCGGGCACAACACGGGTCACCCCGGCGATGCTGACGCTGGTTGACCTGAGCCAGGACACCCTCGATCAAATTGTCGCGCAGATCCCTGGCGGCGGCGCCAATGTCCAGGATATCTACCCGTTGACGCCGTTGCAGGAGGGCATCCTCTACCACCACGCGAGCGCTGCACAGGGTGATCCGTATGTGATGCAGGCGAAATTCGCGTTCAGCGGACTCGAGCGGTTCGAGGCATTCGTCCAGGCCCTGCAGACCGTCATCGAGCGCCACGACATTCTGCGCACCGCCATCGTTTGGGAAGGACTGGACACGCCGGTGCAAGTGGTCCTGCGACGTGTCGGGTTACCTGTGGAAGAAGTGCAGCTCGATGTGGCTCAAGGCGATGTTCTGGAGCAGTTGCATGCGCGATTCGACGCCCGGCATTTCCGTCTCGACGTGACACGTGCACCGCTATTGCGCCTGGCCCATGCCTGGAATGCAGAGTCCGGGCGTATTGTCGCGATATTGCTGTTTCACCACATGGCAATGGACCACTCGGCGCTCGCTGTGGTCAGCGAGGAAATGCAGGCTTGCCTGTCAGGGCAGAGCGCGAGACTGGGAGCGCCCGTACCGTTTCGCAATTATGTCGCCCAGGCGCGGCTAGGCATCAGCGAGTCGGAGCACGAGGCGTTTTTCCGCGAGATGCTTGGTGACATCGACGAGCCGACGTTGCCGTTCGGCCTGCAAGGCGTACATGGCGACGGCAGCGACATCGAAGAGTGCGGTGTGCCACTTGACCCGTTGCTGGGGCAGCGCCTGCGAGCCAGTGCCCGGTCGCTCGGCGTGAGTGTCGCGAGTCTGTTCCATCTCGGCTGGGGGCAGGTCCTCAACGCACTCACCGGAAAATCTGCTGTTGTGTTCGGTACCGTGCTGATGGGGCGGATGCAAGGGGCGGAGTCGACCGACCGCGCGCTGGGTATTTTCATCAACACCTTGCCGCTACGGGTCGAGGTCAGCGCGCTGGCAACAAGCGACTCGGTGAAGGCCACCCATGCACGTCTGACCCGTCTGATGCGCCATGAGCACGCCCCGCTGGTGCTGGCCCAGCGTTGCAGCGGGGTGGTCGGGTCATCGCCGCTGTTCAGTTCGCTGCTCAACTACCGGCACAGCACCTCGAGTGCCAATGCCAGTGCCGAAGCGCTCTCGGCCTGGGAGGGGATCAGCGTCCTGCATGCGGAGGAACGCACCAATTACCCGCTGACCTTGAGCATCGATGACTTTGGCGATCACTTCAGCCTGACGCTGCTGGCCAGTCGTGAAGTCGAGGCGCAGCGCATCTGCGGCTATATGGTGTGTGCGATGGAAAACCTGTTGCAGACGCTGGAGCGAGCTGCGGATACGCCGTTGAGCCAACTGTCGGTTCTGCCCGCCCCGGAGCGCGAACAGCTGTTGACGGGGTTCAACGCCAGCGATGTCGAATACGTTCGCGGACAGACGATTCATCAACGCTTCGAGGCGCAGGTCGTCGCGCGACCGCAAGCGCTGGCGGCGGTGCACCTGGACAAGCAACTGACGTTCCACGAACTGAACCGCCAGGCCAACCGTCTGGCGCATCGCTTGATCGATTTGGGTGTGCAGCCGGATGACCGGGTCGCAGTCGTCGCCCGGCGAGGACTGGATACTCTGGCCGGATTGCTCGCAGTCCTCAAGGCAGGCGCCGGGTATGTGCCGATCGACCCCGCGCATCCGGCCGAACGCCTGAACTATCTGCTGAGTGATTGCGCACCGGTGGCGATCTTGACTTCACGTGACCTCCTTGCACGGCTGCCGACGCAGGAGCTGCCGGTGATCGATCTCGACCCGCGCACCTGGCGCTCAGGCAATGACGCAAACCCCGTGGTACCGGGTCTGTCCGAGGCGAACCTGGCTTACGTGATCTACACCTCGGGCTCCACCGGTTTGCCCAAGGGCGTGATGGTCGAACACCAGACACTGGCCAATCTGGTCGACTGGCACAGCAACGCGTTTGACCTGTGTGCCGGCCGCCATACGTCGAGTCTGGCCGGGTTCGGCTTCGACGCGATGGCCTGGGAAATCTGGCCATCGCTGTCCGTCGGCGCGACCCTGCACCTGGCGCCTGCGCAGGACGGCGGCGAAGACGTCGACGGGCTGCTGGCCTGGTGGTGCGCGCAACCGCTGGACGTGAGTTTCCTGCCGACGCCCGTCGCCGAATACGCCTTCAGCCGGCATCTCGAGCACCCGACATTGCGTACCCTGCTGATCGGCGGCGACCGCTTGCGTCAGTTTTCGCGCAATCAGCATTTCGATGTGATCAACAACTATGGCCCTACCGAAGCCACCGTAGTCGCCACGTCCGGACGGATCGAGGCGGGGGAGGCGCTGCACATCGGCAAACCGGTGAGCAATACCTCGGTGTACCTGCTCGACGACCAACAGCGTCCGGTGCCGATCGGCGTATCCGGCGAGCTGTATATCGGTGGCGCAGGCGTGGCGCGCGGTTACTTGAACCGTGCGCAACTGACCGCCGAACGCTTTCTGCCGGACCCCTTCAGTGAACGACTGAATGCGCGTATGTATCGCGCTGGCGACCTTGCTCGCTGGCGCCCGGACGGGACGATCGAATATCTGGGGCGCAACGATGATCAAGTGAAAATCCGCGGCATGCGCATCGAATTGGGGGAAATCGAAAGCCGTCTGCATCAGCTTCCCGGCCTTCAGGAAGTGGTTGTCCTGGCTCGTGAAGACGAGCCAGGACAACCGCGGCTGGTGGCCTATTTCACCGAACAGGCCCAGGTGCAGCCACTGGCGGTAGCGCAGCTGCGCGAGCATTTGCTGGGCCAGTTGCCCGAATACATGGTGCCGGTCGCGTTTGTCAGGCTCGACAGCTTGCCGTTGACCGCCAATGGCAAGCTCGATCGCAAGGCCTTGCCGTTACCGGAGCGCACGGCCCTGCTCACACGCGAATACGAGGCGCCGCAAGGCGAACTGGAATGCACGCTGGCGCAGATCTGGGCCGAGGTTCTGCAGGTCGAACGGATAGGGCGTCAGGATCATTTCTTTGAGTTGGGCGGCCATTCGTTGCTGGCCATGCGCATGGTCGCGCAAGTGCGTCAACGGCTGGGTGTGGAGCTTGCGCTCGGCGAGTTGTTCGCCAATGCCGAACTGGCGTCGGTGGCGCAGTCGCTGACCCGGGCCGGCCGCTCTACGCAGCCGCCGATCCTGCCGGTGCCACGGGAAGGCGCATTGCCGCTGTCGTTTTCCCAGCAGCGCTTCTGGTTTCTGGCGCAGATGGAAGGTGCCAACACGGCTTACAACATTCCGATCAGCCTGCGTCTGCGCGGTGTGCTCGACGCCGATGCGCTACAGCGGGCGCTGGCCCGGATTGTCGCCCGCCACGAAAGCCTGCGCAGCCGTTTCATGCCGTACAACGGCGAAGCCCAGGTGCTGATTACTCCGCCCGACAGTGGCGTGCTGCTGCGGGTCGAGGACCTGCGCCAGCACCCGCAGGCTGACGAAGCCTTGCAGGCGCTGATTCAGGGGGAAGCTTCCGGCCCGTTCGACCTGCAGGACGATCCGTTGATTCGCGGACGGCTGGTGCGTATGGCCGACGATCACCATGTGTTGCTGATCACCTTGCATCACATCATCTCCGACGGTTGGTCGATGGAAGTGCTGACCCGCGAGCTGATGGCGTTGTATCAGGCTTTCAGTCAGGGGTTGGCGGACCCTTTGCCGCCGCTGGCGTTGCAATACACCGACTATGCCGTCTGGCAGCGACGCTGGCTGAGCGGGGAGGTTTTGCAGCGCCAGAGCGAATATTGGCAACGCACGCTGGCCGATGCGCCAGCCTTGCTGACGTTGCCTGCCGACCGACCGCGACCACCGCAACAGGATTACGCCGGCAGCAGCGTCGAAGTGTGCCTGGACGAGCGCTTGAGCGCCGGCCTCAAAGCCTTGAGCCAGCGCCATGGCGTGACGCTGTACATGACGATGCTGAGCGTGTGGGCGATGCTGCTCAGCCGGTTGGCCGGGCAATCGGACGTGGTGGTCGGTTCGCCGGTGGCCAACCGTTTCCGGGCCGAAATCGACGGATTGATCGGGTTGTTCGTCAATACCCTGGCGTTACGCATTGATACTTCCGGTGAGTTGAGCACCGAAGCGCTGCTGGCGCGGGTCAAGGCGCTGACCCTGCAGGCCCAGGCCCATCAGGACCTGCCCTTCGAGCAAGTGGTGGAAATTGCCCGACCGGCCCGCAGCCTGGCCCACAGCCCGCTGTTCCAGACCATGTTCAACTGGCGCAACAGCGACGGGCCGGTATTGGCGCTGGGGGATCTGACCCTGGAAGCGGTGGCGGAGCCGAGTCACTTCGCCAAGTTCGATCTGACCCTGACTCTGGGAGAGTCGCCCAACGGAATAAGTGGCTGGATGGAGTACGCCACAGCGCTCTTCGATGAGGCGACGGCACGGCGTTATGTCGGTTACTTCAAGCGTTTGTTGCAGGCCATGGTCAACAACGACCAGGCAGTGCTGGAGCATGTGCAGATAATCGAGGATCAGGAACGCACGCAGTTGCTCGACGGATTCAACGCCAGCGCACCGGACTGTCCGCAAGAGCTTACCGTGCACCGTGTGTTCGAAATGCGCACCGGAGAGCAACCGCAAGCCGTCGCTGCGGTGCACGGAATGCAGGTGTTGAGTTACGCAGAGTTGAACCGCCGCGCCAACGGCCTGGCTCATCACCTCATTGCCCAAGGTGTGCAGCCCGGCGATCATGTGGCGATTCTGTTGCCACGCTCGCTGGAGTTGTTGGTCGCGCAGTTGGCGATCATCAAGTGTGCGGCGGCCTATGTGCCGCTGGACATCAACGCACCCGCCGAGCGTCAGGCATTCATGGTGCAGGATTGTCAGGCGGTCGCGCTGTTGACCGGCAGCGATCAGGTCATCGAGTACCCGGTACGGCGAATGGATCTGGATACCCTGGCGCTTGCCGGGAGTCCTTCGCACAACCCGGATCTGCCTCAGTCCTCGGAGGCGCTGGCGTACATCATGTACACCTCGGGCTCCACGGGCACCCCGAAGGGGGTCATGGTGCCGCATCGCGGCATTACCCGCCTTGTGATCGACTGCGGCTACGCCGATTTCAACTCGAGTGACCGGGTGGCATTCGCTTCGAACCCGGCGTTCGATGCGAGCACAATGGATATCTGGGGCGCCTTGCTCAACGGTGGCCAGGTGGCCGTGATCGATCATGCGACCTTGCTCGACCCACAGGCATTCGGTAGGGAGCTTGACCGGTGCGGGGCGACGATCCTCTTCGTCACCACAGCGTTGTTCAATCAGTACGTGCAATTGATTCCCGAGGCGCTCAAAGGGCTGCGCATCCTGCTGTGCGGTGGGGAGCGTGGCGATCCGGCGACGTTTCGAAAGCTGCTCGCCGAAGCACCGGACCTGCGCCTGGTGCATTGTTATGGCCCGACCGAAACCACGACGTACGCCACCACCTTCGAAGTGCGTGAGGTGGCGCCGGATGCGGACAGCATTTCGATTGGCGGCCCCATCGGCAATACCCGCGTGTATGTGCTGGATAACCGGCAACAACCGGTGCCGTTCGGCGTCACCGGCGAGTTGTACATCGGTGGTCAGGGGGTTGCGCTGGGCTATCTGAATCGGCCTCAACTGAGTGCCGAGAAATTCCTCCGGGACCCGTTCAGCGACAATCCGCAGGCCTTGATGTATCGCACGGGCGACCTGGTGCGCTGGCAGGCGCCGGGGCGACTGGAATGCATCGGCCGCAATGATGACCAGGTGAAGATTCGCGGCTTCCGCATTGAGCTCGGAGAAATCGAAAACCGCCTGTTGAGCTGTCCGGGGGTCAAGGAAGCGGTGGTTCTGGCCCGACGCGACGGACAGGAACCAACGCGGCTGGTGGCCTATTACACGGCGCACGATCCTGCATTGCAGGGCGCTACCCTCCGCGCGCTGCTGCAAGCCAGGTTACCGGAGTACATGGTGCCGACCGCCTGGGTGGCGCTGGAGAGCCTGCCGCTGAACAACAACGGCAAGGTCGATCGCAAAGCCTTGCCGGCGCCGACACACCAAGCGCTGGTCATGCGTGACTATGAAGCGCCGGCCAATCCTCTTGAGGAATCACTGGCCGGGCTATGGGCTGAAGTGTTGCAAGTCGGGCGGGTAGGCCGCCATGACAACTTCTTCGAACTGGGCGGGCATTCGCTGCTGGCGGTGCGGCTTGTCGATCTGATGCAAAAGTCCGACAGGCCGGTTTCGTTGGCCGAGCTGTTCCAGCATCCCACGGTCGAGGGGACTGCCACGCTGCTGTGCCAGCGCAGTGACGCTGTGCCGCTCCATGACGGCGTGGTCGTGGTGCGTGCAAGTGAACAAGGCACGCCGTTGTTCCTGGTGCATGAGTTCAGTGGCCGTGACCTGTATTTCCCGGCGCTGGGCCTGCACATCGGCGGCGAGTTCCCGATTTACGGCTTGCCGGGAATCGATTCCGGTATGACGCAACTGCGTACCATGGAATGCCTGGCAACCCGACTGGTCGAGGTGATCCGCGCCAGACAACCCCACGGCCCCTATCGGCTTGCCGGCTGGTCGTTCGGTGGCGTGCTGGCTTATGAAATCGCGGCGCAACTGCTCGGGATGGACGAGTCAGTGGCGTTCGTCGGGCTGATCGATACCTACGTGCCGCGCCTGGCCGATCCGAACAAGGCGCAGTGGAACGATGCACATGTGCACAAGCGCCAATTGCTTTTGCATTGCACGGCGCATTGGGCCGGGCACGAGACACAGGGGCAGCAAGCATTGGCGCGTCTGGCGGTGTTGCAGACCGAACTTGAGCAGTGGGCGTTCGCCGATTTGTTCAACCATTGTCACGAACAGCAGTTGCTCAGACCCGAGCTGGCGGCTGTCTCGTCGGCGGATGCCTGGCATTACCTCGACCGGGAAGTGGCCCACGGGCATGCATTGGCGCATTACCGGATCAACCCGATCGGTCTGCCGTTGTATCTGCTGCGTGCCACGGAGCGTTCGGCGCCAATGTCACGACTCAGCGCCACGCGCGGTTGGGCTGAGGAATTGCCAGGTGCGCAGCTGCGCTGCATCGACGTACCGGGCGACCACCAGAGCATGATGAAAGCACCCCACGTTCAGGCTCTGGGGCAGGCCCTGACTCAGGCGCTGGAAACGGCAACTGCGCCGGCGCCAACGGCCTATCAGCCGATCTTGACCATTCAGACCGGTCACACCGGGCATGCGCCGATTTTCTGTGTGCCGGGGGCTGGCGACAGTGTTACCGGGTTCATCCACCTGACCGAGGCGCTGGGGCCGGAGTGGCCGATTCATGGGTTGCAGCCCCGAGGCCTCGACGGCGCGACGGTGCCGCACAGTCGGGTCGAAAGCGCCGCCACGTTCTACCTGCGGGCACTTGAGCAGTTGTATCCGCAAGGGCCGGTGCATCTGATCGGGCATTCGTTCGGTGGTTGGGTGGCTTACGCCATGGCGGCGCAGTTGCAGGCGGCGGGGCGCGAGGTGGCGTCCCTGACCCTGATCGACAGTGAATCACCGGGCGGCAACAGCGTGGTGGGCAAGCCCTACACCACGACGGCGGCGTTGTTGCGGCTGATCGAGTCGTTGCAACTGTCCAGCGGCAAGTCCCTGGGCATCGATGCGCTGGCCTTCGCCGAAGCCGACGACACCACGCAAATGCGCCTGCTGCACGAGGGAATGGTGCGCGCCGGTGTGCTGTCCGAACGCGCGTCATTCGACGCGATGCAGGGCCCGGTGCGGACCTTCGCCACCGCGCTGCGCACGGTCTATCGGCCGGCGCTGGCCTACACCGGGCCGGTGCGTCTGGCGCTGGTAGACGACCCGACGCTGGACGCATCAGGCAACCAGCGCGAACAGGCGGCGATGCTCGAAGGCTGGCAGCGCGAGGCCAGGGATCTGGCGGTGTGGTACGGCCCGGGCAACCACTTCACAATCCTCAAGGCGCCCAACGTCTTCAGTCTCGCGGCGTGGTGGCATGACGGGCTGACGGTGGCGGCGGGTCAAGTATTGTCCTGATTGAAGTCTTTATCCTGGAACCCGGCCGCTGGCCGGGCTCAACCCTGAACGGAATCGTGGTCATTTATGGAACAGTCGAAGTTGCGCAAAGTCGGTCTGGGAATCGCGTTGACGCTGGTGGCCGGGTTGGTGTTCTACACGGTGCAGGCGCCGGCCGAGGCACCGCAATACCTGACCGCCACGGTCGAACGCGCTGACATTGAAAACGCAGTGCTGGCCACCGGTTTGCTGGAGGGCATCAAGCAGGTGGACGTCGGTGCCCAGGTTTCGGGGCAGTTGAAGTCGCTGAAGGTCAAGGTCGGCGACAAGGTCAAGAAGGGCCAGTGGCTGGCGGAGATCGATCCGTTGGTGCTGCAGAACACCCTGCGTCAGGCACAGGTCGATGAGGAGAATCTGCAAGCCCAGCGCCGGGCGACTCAGGCTCAGTTGCGCCAGACCAAGGCGATCTACGAGCGTTATCAGAACCTGCAGGAGGACGCCTCGATCTCGCGGCAGGATTTCGAAACCGCGCAATCGAACTACGAAGTGCAGCAGGCCAATCTGTTGTCGCTGGACGCGCAGATCAAGAGCGCGCATATCCAGATCGACACCGCCAAGGTCAATCTGGCCTACACGCGGATCGTCGCGCCGATCGATGGCGACGTGGTGGGCATCGTGACCCAGGAAGGCCAGACCGTGATCGCCAACCAGCTGGCGCCGATCCTGCTCAAACTGGCGGACCTGGACACCATGACCGTCAAGGCTCAGGTGTCGGAGGCCGACGTCATTCACATCGCGCCGGGGCAGGAGGTGTATTTCACCATTCTCGGCGAGGACAAGCGGTATTACGGCAAGCTGCGCGGTACTGAGCCTGCGCCGCAGAACTTCCTCGAAACCCCGCCCGCCGGCACGCCGAAGCAGAACACGGCGGTGTTCTACAACGCGCTGTTCGAGGTGCCCAACCCCGATCACCGTTTGCGCATTTCCATGACGGCTCAGGTGCGGGTGGTGCTCGACACCGCCAAATCGGTGCTGACGATTCCGGTGGCCGCGCTGGGCCCGCGCAACAACGACGGCAGTTTCCCGGTGCGGGTGCTGGACGCCAAGGGCCAGGCGCAGTCGCGCAATGTGCAGACCGGGATCAACAACAACGTCAAGGTGCAGGTCAACGAAGGCCTGGCCGAAGGCGACCGGGTGGTGATCGGTGATCCGGTGACGAAAGTGGCAGGGGCATGAGCATGAGCGAACCTCTGCTGCAACTGACCGGCATCAGCCGCAGCTTCACGGCGGGCGACCGTGAATTCCTGGCGCTGAAGAATATCGACCTGACGATCCACGCCGGGGAAATGGTGGCGATCATCGGCGCCTCGGGCTCCGGCAAATCGACCTTGATGAACATTCTCGGCTGCCTCGATTACGCCACGGCCGGCAGCTACAAGATCAATGGCCGGGAAACCCGTGATCTGGACAGTCAGGCGCTGGCGGAACTGCGTCGTGACTATTTCGGTTTCATCTTCCAGCGCTACCACTTGCTGCCGCATCTGAGTGCGATGCACAACGTCGAGATGCCGGCGATCTACGCTGGCACGCCGGAGCCACAACGGCATGCTCGAGCCCGTGAATTGTTGGCGCGCCTTGGGCTGGAAGGGCACCTGACCCATCGCCCGAGCCAGCTATCGGGCGGTCAGCAGCAGCGGGTGAGTATCGCCCGCGCGCTGATGAACGGCGGCGAAGTGATCCTCGCGGATGAGCCCACCGGCGCCCTCGATACCACCAGCGGCAAGGAGGTAATGCGGATTCTGCTGGAGCTGCACGCGGCCGGACACACGGTGATTCTGGTGACTCACGACCCCAAGGTCGCGGCCAACGCCGAGCGCATCATCGAAGTCAGCGACGGTGAAATCCTCAGCGACCGGCGCAACGAGCGCGACACCACGGCATTGAGCAATGAGGACGCGGTGCCCAAATCCACGGCAGCGCGGCGTCTGGTGGCCAGCCTCGGGTTGTTCAAGGAAGCGTTCAACATGGCCTGGGTCGCGCTGATTTCCCATCGGATGCGCACACTGCTGACCATGCTCGGGATCGTTATCGGCATCACCTCGGTGGTGTCGATCTCGGCCATCGGCGAAGGGGCCAAGCGCTATGTGCTCAAAGACATTCAGGCCATCGGCAGCAACACCATCGATATCTATTCCGGCACCAGTTTCGGCGACAGCCGTTCGGCGGCCATCGAAACCCTGGTGCCGGCGGATGTGACGGCGCTCAACCAGCTGTACTACGTCGACAGCGCCACGCCGGTGGTCGGGCGCAATCTGTTGCTGCGCTATCGCAACATTGACCTCGATGCCCAGGTCAACGGCGTCAGCGATCTGTACTTTCAGGTGCGCGGAATCAAGATGGAGTCGGGCATCCCGTTCAGCGAAAACGATGCCCGACGCCAGGCGCAGGTGGTGGTGATCGATCACAACACCCGCCAACGGTTATTCGGCGAGGGAGTCGATCCGCTGGGGCAGGTGATCCTTATCGGCAACCTGCCGTGCACCGTTATCGGTGTGGCGGCAGAAAAGAAGAACATCTTCTCGGCGAGCAAGTCCTTGAATGTCTGGGTGCCTTATGAAACCGCAGCCGGGCGGTTATTGGGCCAGCGTTACCTGGACAGCATCAGTGTGCGGATCAAGGACGGCCAGCCGAGCAAGGTCGTGGAGGACAACGTCAACAAACTGATGCTGCAGCGCCACGGCACCAAGGACTTCTTCACCAACAACCTCGACAGCGTGATGCAGACGGTGCAGAAAACCAGCCGCTCACTGGCCTTGTTGCTGTCGCTGATTGCGGTGATTTCGCTGGTGGTCGGCGGCATAGGGGTGATGAACATCATGCTGGTATCAGTCACCGAACGTACCCGCGAGATCGGTATTCGCATGGCGGTGGGGGCGCGGCAGTCGGATATTCGTCAGCAGTTTCTGGTTGAGGCGGTGATGGTCTGTCTGCTGGGCGGGGCGATTGGAATTTCGTTGAGTTACGCCATCGGCCATTTGTTTTCGCTGTTCATCAAGGAATGGGAGATGGTGTTCTCGCTGGGCTCGGTGCTGACAGCGGTGTTCTGCTCGACGCTGATCGGCATCGTGTTCGGCTTCGTGCCGGCGCGCAATGCTTCGCGGCTCGACCCGATCGAGGCATTGGCGCGGGACTGAAAGGCAGGCATGAAAAAGCCGCCGTCCCTGACAGGGCGGCGGTTCTTTTACAGGCGTGCGAACAATCAGGCCGCGTTAGACGGGTCGCAGGCGGCCGGGCAGTCTTCAGGTGAATACATCCAGCGCATCAGCGAATGTCGACCGCTGATCCCCAGTTTGATGGCGGCACGCTTGAGGTAGCTCTCGACGGTGTTGACCTTCAGTTGCAGCTGCTCGGCCAGTTCCGGCGCGGTGCGGCCGGCAAGCAGGCCGACGCACACTTCCATTTCACGGTTGGACAGGCTCAGGCCCAGTTGCTGCACGCGCTTGCAGAAGCGCAATCGCAGGGTTTCCAGGCCTTGGAGCGATGCTTCGGTCGCTGCGGCTTGCGCCTCGGGATCCGCATTCGCCGGTTGCAGCGCGTGGATGTGCTTTTCCACCATCGGCAGCAATACCGGGGAGATGTCCTGTAACAGGCTGCGCTCCCGGGCGGAAAACCGCTTCGACGGCCCGCAGCGGTACACGGAAATCACATAACGGTAACCGTCCTTGCGTCGGGTCAGGTGCAACTGCGAAGCATCGGTGACCGTGGAGGGTTCGGGGGCGGGCACGTCGCTGTTGCCGGGATCGGTGCTCAGTTCGGAATACACCGTCTCGGCCGTCAGTGTCGCCTCTTTGGGGCATTCAGGATCGGTGCGCGGTTGCGCACGTCCGACCGGCTCCACGCGCATCTGCCGGATATGTGTGGCATCCACGGCCAGTTGGGTGAGGATCAGATCATGCAGCATCCGCGGAAAATGCCGGCTGCCGGTGCTGGCGATGACCTTGCCGATGTGAGGGAACAGATGTGAGTTCATGTGTTTCATCCATGAGTAGCAATGGGGGAATTGCGCTTTCCCGACTCTCCGGCTGATGTCCTTGGCCGGCGACCACAAATCGGGAAATTTGGATCCTATCCTAGTACAACGTTTGAGCGACCGTTTAATGAAGGGGTTATTAGCTCATAACGAACATTGAGTGCCGCAACCGCATCGCCTTCCACTCGTCGCATGTATCGAACGACGCAGAACCGAACCGGCTCTACCCGATGTCATCTTCGCGAGGCATTCGATATGTTCGATCAACGCAAAAAAGACTCCCTGTCGGCCTGGCGCAATCTGGCAACACAGTCTCGGGAGCAGCTCGACCCTCAGGATCAATACGATGAGTTGCTCAAGGGGGCCGACGAGATGCTGGAGCAGGGACTTATCAACGCTTCCGAGTGGCGACAGTTGGTGCGCGATGCAGGCCACATCTTTATCCGTCATGAAGACTTGTCTGCGCCACCGCTTGAAGGGTAGCAGGCACTCCGGACATTCAGCGGCAATGCGCGTCCACCAGTTCGATCCAGTGCCTGACGGGCGTGCGGCCGGCGCCATCGAGGTGTGCCTGACAGCCGATGTTGGCGGTGGCGATGATCTCGGGATGACCACTCTCCAGCGCAGCGAGTTTGTTGTCGCGCAGTGATCTGGCCAGCGCCGGTTGGGTGATCGAGTAAGTACCTGCCGAGCCGCAGCACAGATGGGCGTCGGGGACTGCAGTCAGGTCGAAGCCCAGTCGGACCAGCAACGACTCCACCACACCGCCAAGTTTCTGCGCGTGCTGCAAGGTGCAGGGGCAATGGAAAGCCACACGTTGATTGGCGTGGATGCCTAAGGATTCGAGCGGCTCTTCGCGCAGCACCTCAACCAGATCTTTTGCAAGCGCGCTGACGGCTTTGGCCTTTTCGGCATAAGTTGGATCGGCGCGAAGCAAATGCCCGTAATCCTTGATGAACGCACCGCAACCGCTGGCGGTCTGCACGATCGCCTCGGCACCCCGTTCGATGGCCGGCCACCACGCATCGATATTGTGACGGGCGCGGTCAAGGCCGGTGGCCTGGGCGTCGAGGTGATAATTCACCGCGCCGCAACAACCAGCCTCGCGGGCCGGGATCACGCTGATGCCCAGACGATCCAGCACCCGTGCCGCTGCTGCATTGGTATTGGGTGACAAACCCGGCTGTACGCAACCCTCCAACATCAGCACTTGCCTTGCATGGCGGATGTCGGGACGTGATGCAGGCATCACCGCGTTGCGTGGCAGTTTGTCTTGCAGGGCATCGGGCAGTAGCGCCCGGAACATCTGCCCGCCATTGACCAACCCTTTGAACAACCACGGATTGGGCACGATGTTTCGCAACCCTTCACGCAACAGGCGCTGTCCGAGCGGCCGCGGGACAGCTGCGTCGACCACTGCTCGGCCAATGTCGAGCAGGTTGTGATAGTCCACGCCGGAAGGGCAGGTGGTTTCACAGTTACGGCATGACAGGCAGCGATCCAGGTGTTGCTGGGTTTTCGCTGTAACTTCGTTGCCTTCGAGTACTTGCTTGATCAAATAGATGCGTCCGCGCGGGCCGTCCAGTTCATCGCCGAGCAATTGATAAGTCGGGCAGGTCGCGTTGCAGAATCCGCAATGAACGCACGTGCGCAGGATGCTTTCGGCCTCTTCGGCGCGGGGCAGTTGTCGGGCTTGCGGGCTGAGGGTGGTCTGCATGGCTCAAAGCTCCGCGTACTGACGCCCGGGATTGAAAATGCCCCGGGGGTCGAGTTGTCGTTTGAGTTGGCGGTGATAGTGCAGCAGGGCGGGCGCCAGAGGATGGAACGGCTCATCGATCAGGCCGTGGCTGTAGCAGGCCGCATGCCCGCCGACGTCTCCGACTACTTTGCGAATGGTCGCCGCTTCGGCCGTGGATTTGAGCCAGCGTTGCGCGCCGCCCCAGTCGAGCCACTGCTCGCCGGGCAGGTTCAGCGGCGGCGTGTTGAGCGGCACGGACAGGCGCCAGAGCGGTTGGTCTTCATCGAAGAAGCCCAGGCGTTGCTCGTTGAGGTCGGCCCAGAACGAACTGTCGATCAACTCGCCGCCAAGGCGATCATGGGCGGCCGCCACTGAACCTTCGCCACCCTCCAGACGCAAGTGCAATTGCCGGCCATCGTGACACGCGGCGCTGATCGGCAACGGTTGTTGGCCCCATTCGGCCAAACGCTGCAAAGCTTGTTCACCGGTCATTTCCAGGCTGAGGCTCAGGCACGCACGCGGTTTGGGCAGCACCTTGAGCGAGACTTCGGTGATCACCCCCAGCGAGCCGTAACTGCCTGCCATCAGACGTGACAAGTCATAGCCGGCAACGTTTTTCATGACTTCGCCACCGAAGCGTAGGTGCTTGCCATGACCGGTAATGATCCGCGTACCAAGCACGAAGTCGCGCACCGATCCCGACCAGGGCCGACGCGGCCCGGACAGGCCCGTGGCGATCATGCCGCCGACCGTGGCGTCATCGGCGAAAGAGGGTGGTTCGCACGCAAGCATCTGTTGCGAGGCGTCCAGCACGCTCAGCAATTCTGTTAACGGAGTACCGCAGCGTGCGGTGATCACCAGTTCGGTCGGGTCGTAGCTGACGATGCCGCGATGGGCGCGGGTGTCGAGAATCTCGCCACCGACGATGCGTCCGAGAAACGCCTTGCTGTTGGCCCCCTGAATGCGCAGCGGCGTGGCGCTTTCCAGTGCCCGGTTGACCTGTTCGAGCAACGCGGCGCTGTCATCGAAATCCTTGGTATCACCCATCAGAACCGCTCCAGCTCGGGGAAGGGCAATTGCCCGTGGTGTACGTGCAGGGCGCCGAATTCGGCGCAGCGATGCAGGGTCGGAATGTTTTTGCCGGGATTGAGCAGGCCGCCGGGGTCGAAGGCTGCTTTTACGGCGTGGAACAGGGTCAGCTCATCACGGTTGAACTGCGCGCACATCTGGTTGATTTTTTCCCGGCCCACGCCGTGTTCACCGGTGATGCTGCCGCCAACCTTCACGCACAGTTCGAGGATCTTGCCGCCCAGCGCTTCGGCACGTTCCAGTTCGCCGAGCTGATTGGCGTCGAACAGAATCAGAGGATGCATGTTGCCGTCGCCAGCGTGGAATACATTGGCGACCCGTAAGCCATATTCGGCTGAAAGCTGCGCAATCGCGTGCAGTACGCCGGGCAATTCGCGGCGCGGGATGGTGCCGTCCATGCAGTAATAGTCCGGAGATAACCGTCCTACGGCGGGGAAGGCATTCTTGCGTCCGGCCCAGAATCGCACGCGCTCGGCCTCATCCCGGGCCTGGCGCAGCTCGGTGGCGCCGGCGCGTTCGAGCACTTGCCGGACCCGCGCGCAATCATCGTGGACATCGGCTTCAACGCCATCGAGTTCGCAGAGCAGAATCGCTTCGGCGTCTACCGGATAACCGGCGTGGATGAAGTCTTCGGCAGCGCGGATCGCCAGGTTGTCCATCATCTCCAGGCCGCCGGGAATGATGCCGGCCGCGATAATGTCGGCCACTGCGCGACCGGCCTTTTCCACGGAGTCGAATGCCGCCAGCAGTACTTTGGCAGTCTGGGGTTTGGGCAAGAGTTTGACCGTGACTTCGGTGATGACGCCGAGCAGGCCTTCGGAGCCGGTGAACAGTGCCAACAGGTCGAAACCGGGGGAATCCAGCGCGTTCGAGCCCAGCGTCAGATGTTCGCCATCGACGGTAAGAATCTCGACCTTGACTAGATTGTGCACGGTCAGACCGTACTTGAGGCAATGCACCCCGCCGGCGTTTTCCGCCACGTTGCCGCCGATGGAGCAGGCGATTTGCGAGGAAGGATCAGGCGCGTAATACAGCCCGAACGGCGCAGCGGCCTGGGAAATCGCCAAATTGCGCACGCCGGGTTGAACCCGCGCGGTGCGGGCTTCGGGGTCGATGTGCAGGATATTGTTGAAGCGCGCCATTACCAGCAACACGCCTTTCTCCAGTGGCAGGGCTCCGCCGGACAAACCGGTCCCGGCGCCTCTGGCCACCACCGGAACCCGCCGCTCATGGCAGATCCGCAACACGCCCTGAACTTCATCGATGTGCCGTGGCAGTACCACCAGCAACGGCGTGGTGCGATAGGCGGAGAGGCCATCGCACTCATACGGCTTGAGTTCTTCAAGCTGATGCAGGACTTCAAGATCCTGCCACTGGCGCTGCAGGGCTTGCAACAACGCGGCTTTGTCGACGTCGGGCAAAACGCCGTCGACCTGTTCGTCGTAGAGAATGTTCATGATCGGTGGACGACCCTCCGTTGTCGTTATTCGAAGTCGGTGCCGTTTTCTATCATTGGGCCGCTGACCCCGAGAAGTAAAGCGTAGCGGCCGTTGGTCCGTTGTCCCGCGTGCTCCTGTAATATGCGGCGTTTCACTCCGACGAGATGAAAATCGAGGCAAGGATCAGAAACTGCGGCAGCAATGCCGCGCCTTGATCGGGCGTTGTCGGTGACATCCTTGACGCTCTACGCGGCGCTCGCCTCCCGCGCCAAGGGCGTGTTGACCCGGCCTGCGCTGTCCCGCTGGGTCAGTCGCGTAAGTAAAAGATGTCCGACTGAAATCAGTCATCCATTTCAAGGAAGTATTGCGTGGCACTCAGGGTTTTAGTGGTTGGCGGTTACGGAAATTTCGGCAGCATTGTCAGCCGGCATTTGATTGAGATGCCGGACATCGAGCTGGTGATCTCCGGCCGCGACCCGCAGAAATTGGTGCGCAAAGTCGACGAGCTGAAAGCCCGGTCGGGCGTTGTCTGCGAGAGTTGGTGCGGCAACGCGATGGGGGACGGGTTTGAAGCGGCTCTGAAATCGATGGGCATTCAACTGGTCATCCACACCGGCGGCCCGTTTCAAGGGCAATCCTATGCGGTCGCCGAGCGCTGCATCGACGCGGGTGTGCATTATTGCGACTTGTCCGACTGCAGAACCTTCGTCAACGGCATCGAAGCCCTCGATGCCCGCGCGAAACAGGCCGGCGTGGCGATTCTCAGCGGTTGCAGTTCGGTGCCGACACTTTCATCGGCCCTTATCGATGAACAGCGGCATCGCTTCTCCCGCATCGATTCGATCGAACATGGTATTTCCTCGTCGGCGAAAATGCCGGGCCTGTCGACGGTTGAAGGTGTTCTGGCCTACGCCGGCAAGCCGATCAGGCAACTCAGGAATGGCCAGGTTCATGAGGTGGCAGGCTGGCTGGATCTGACGTTGCGCAGGATGCCTCAGTTGGGCGTTCGGGTGCTGGCGAACGTCGATGTTCCGGACATGGATATCTTCGAAAAACGCTACGGCGCACGAACCTTGAGTTTCAAGGCCGGCGCGGGCCTGAAGCTGGGTGGTGTGGCCAACGGTCTGTTCGCCCTGGCCCGCAGGTTTGGTGCGTTTCGTGATCATGTTCCCTGGGCGGCGCGGCTTCATCGCTGGGGTACCTGGTTCGAGCGATTCGGTGATGGCAAAAGCGCGATGTATATCGACGTGACAGGACTCGGTATCGGCGGAAAACCGCTGGCCATGACGGTGCAGCTCACCGCCCGGAATGACAAGGGACCGGAGATCCCGAGCTGCGCAGCCGTTGCCCTGGCCGCGAAAATCGCCCGGGGATATCGGCCCGAGGCTGGCGCACGTCCCTGCGTGGGCGAGATCACTGTCGCTGAATACATGGCGGCCATCAACGATCCGCAGAATCTGAGCCTGTCGATGCATTTCTCTGACGGGCAGAACTGACCGTGCTCTATCTGTGCCTCAAATACATTCACATCATCGCCGCGGTTTTTCTGTTCGGATTCGGCATGGGCTCCTACCTCTACCTGATCGCCGCGAGCCGTACAGCCAACCCTCTGGTGATCGCTCACGTGGCGAGAATGGTCGTACGGTTCGACGCCTGGATCACCACGCCGGCGGGCTTTATCCAGATCGCGACGGGTTACGGGTTGACCAGGCTTGCCGGACTGCCCCTGACCACGGAATGGGTGCTGACCTCCTTGATCATTTTCCTGTGTGTCGGCTCGCTCTGGTTGCCGGTACTGGTGCTTCAAAAGCGTTTGCACGTGATGGCTTCGAGCGCGGTCGAGACCGGGGCAGGGCTCGCTGATGAGTACAGCTGCGTGTACCGAAAATGGTTCTGGATGGGGATTGCCGGATTTCTGGGGATGTTCGTGATCGTGCTGCTGATGGTTACGAAGATGATGCCGGGGCAGTGGGCCAACCTGTTGGTGTAGCGAACGCAACGCCCGATAAATCCGCACCGGGCGTCGCGTCGTATCAGGCGAAGCTCAATCCAGATCGCTTGCTTGATGTCGCTCAGGAACCTGGCTCGCTTCATCGCCCCACGTCCGGTTGATGCGCTGGCCACGAATCACCGCAGGCCGTTCGGCAATCTCTTGCGCCCAGCGTTGCACGTGGGTGTATTCGTGAGCAGAAAGGAACTCGGCGGCGGAGTACACGTTGTTGCGCACCAGTTGTCCGTACCATGGCCAGACCGCGATGTCGGCGATGGTGTAGTCGTTGCCGGCGAGGTAGGGGCTTTCACTCAGGCGGCGATCAAGCACATCCAGCTGGCGCTTGGTTTCCATGGTGAACCGGTTGATCGGGTATTCGAGCTTTTCCGGCGCATAGGCATAGAAATGCCCGAAGCCACCGCCCAGGTAGGGTGCCGAGCCCATCTGCCAGAACAGCCAGTTCAGGGTTTCGGTGCGTCCCGCCAGGTCGGTGGGCAGGAAGGCGCCGAATTTTTCCGCCAGATAGAGCAGGATCGAGCCGGATTCGAAGACGCGAATGGTCGGTTCTACACTGCGATCCAGCAGCGCCGGAATTTTCGAATTGGGGTTGATCTCGACAAAGCCGCTGGAGAACTGGTCGCCCTCGTTGATGCGGATCAGCCAGGCGTCGTACTCGGCGTCGGTGCGTCCGAGCGCCAGCAACTCCTCAAGCAGGATGGTCACTTTCACGCCGTTGGGCGTGGCCAGTGAATACAACTGCAACGGGTGTTTACCGACCGGCAGCGTCTTGTCGTGCGTCGACCCGGCAATCGGGCGATTGATGCTGGCGAACTGGCCGCCGGACGGAGCGATGTGTTTCCAGACCTTGGGTGGTGCGTAGGGCGCCTTGCTCATGAAACGGACCTCATCGGTTGCATGCCGGAATGGAGTGAGCCGGACGGTGAGCGTGCCGGGCTCTTGTCGAACAGGACACCACAGACGGGCGTTTGAATGCCACTGGTTGTTCGCTGAAATGGTTTGGGTAAAGACATGCCGGGCAGCTGCCGGGTGACCGCTTCTTCTATATAGAAGAATGTTGTTTGTCGGTAACAGAGCTATGGCGCGAATCTGTGCGCAATTGCGCCGGACTCACGCCGAGGCGCTGTTTGAAGGCTGTGGTCATATGCGCCTGCGAGTTGAAACCGCAGGCGAGGGCGATCTGCGAAAGACTGTCCGTTGTATCGCGCATTGACGCTCGGGCTTTGGCCAGTCGTCTGTCGATCAGGTAACTGTGGGGGCTTTTGCCGGTTGCCTGCTTGAAGGCACGCATGAAGTAACCCTCGGACAACTCCAGCAATTGCGCCATCGCCGGGACGGCGAGCGGGCTGCCGAGACCGGCGTCGATGAATTCATCCAGCAGGCGCATGCGGCTGCTGGTGATCGAGCCTGGAGGCGACACCGCTTCATGACCTTCGACCCGTCCCGCCAGACCGAGCGCCCAGCGTTCCCAGTCATCATCCAGAGAGGCTTGCAGCAGCGCACTGCGCATTCGCGACGCGAGGTGAATGGCCTGCGGGTCGATGCGATTGTTGAACGCCCGGTCACCCGCCAGTGCTTTGCCGTCGGTGCGTATCACTCGCAGGTACTCGCCGCCCATGGGCGACTCGGACAGCACGTCACATCCAGCCGGAACAAACGCCAGGCCATTGGGCATCGCATCGAAGGGGCGTATCCGGTCAGTACCAATCGCGTGCACGCCGTGCTGGCTGTCGAAGGCAAAGCCGATCGCTGACTGGGTCGCCACGTACCGCGCCGAGTAGGCTGCGCCCGGCAGCAGTTCGATCGCCCACGGACCGGCCTCGATACGACGTATCGGTTCAGCGACGGTTATGGGGTGGCGCCGGTTTCGATGGTTCATGAGCACCATAGTAGAGAAGAGGTCGGATAAAAGTCAGGTCAGTTTTTTGAAAGCCGACGCGGTGCGTCCGTGCCTAGACTGGACCAAAGTCCAAGGAGCTACCTATATGCACGCATTCACTCGCGACGATATCGAAAACGCTGCCCGCCAGGTTTACCAGGTGATGCCAGCCACCGCCCAGTACCGTTGGCCGTTGCTGGCCGAGCGGTTGGGCTGCACTGTTTGGGTCAAGCATGAAAATCACACGCCGACCGGTGCCTTCAAGGTGAGAGGTGGTATTACCTTTATGCACTGGTTGCGGCGTGAACATCCGACAGTCAAAGGCATCGTCTCCGCGACGCGTGGAAATCACGGTCAGAGTCTGGCGCTGGCAGCGGGGGCCGTGGGCCTGAAAGCGCTGATTGTGGTGCCGCAGGGCAATTCGCTGGAAAAGAACAACGCCATGCGTGGCTTTGGTGGTGAAGTGGTCGAATACGGGCGCGATTTTGACGAGGCCCGTGAAGAGGCGGCGCGCCTGGCGCAGGAGCATGACCTTTTTCTGGTGCCGCCGTTTCACGTTGAACTGGTCAAGGGCGTGGCGACCTATGCGCTGGAGCTGTTCGGTGCGGCGCCGGATCTGGATACGGTGTACGTGCCCATCGGTTGCGGATCAGGGATCTGTGGTGTCATTGCTGCTCGCGACGCACTAGGACTGAACACTGAAGTGGTGGGCGTGGTGTCGACGGAGGCCGCGGCTGCCAAGCTGTCGTTCGAAGCAAATGTGATCTGCGAAACGGCGTCGGCGAATACCTTTGCCGATGGCCTGGCTGTGCGCAAGCCGATTGCGCAGGCGTTCGACGTCTATAAGGAAGGGGCGGCGAGGATCGTCTCGGTCAGCGAAGGCGAGATTGCCGAAGCCATGCGTGTGTATTACACCGATACCCATAACCTAGCAGAGGGTGCAGGCGCCTCAGCGTTGGCTGCGTTGATGCAGGAGCGTGGGAGGATGGAGGGGAAGAAGGTCGGGGTGATTCTGTCCGGGGGGAATATTGATCGGTCGGTGTATGCGAAGGTGATTGGTTGATTTCTGGCGGGCTCGGCATTCAGTGACAGCTATACATTCGCCTCTATATAGAAACGGCCTTTTTCCCTCTCTTGATAGAAAACGCAAATTAAGGGTTGACGGCAGATTCTGAGTCTCTATAATTCGCCCCACTTCCGGCGCAGTCGAAACGGAAAAATCCTTGAGATTCAATGAGTTAAGTAGGTTTCGACGGCGGGTCGCTTCAGTTCATCGAAGCCTGGGAGGAGTTGGAAATGCCGGTTTGTCTGGCGCTTTCAACGGTTCGATCTTCTCGGTCGAAAGCGGAGAAAAGAGGTGTTGACAGCAGCGTGTAACGCTGTAGAATTCGCCTCCCGCTAACGAGAGATCGG
>NZ_WTVE01000006.1:0-147786 GCF_022496685.1 Pseudomonas sp. B707
ACACGCTGCTGTCAACACCTCTTTTTCTCCGCTTTCGACCGAGAAGATCGAACCGTTGAAAGCGCCGAACAAGTCGGCATTTCCAACTCCTTCCAGGCTTCGATGAACTGAAGCGACCCGCCTTCGAAACCTACCTAACTCATTGAATCTCAAGGAGTTTTCCGTTTCGACTGCGCCGGAAGTGGGGCGAATTATAGAGACTCAGAATCTGCCGTCAACCCTTAATTTCGCTTTTCCTGAAAAACCTGCTTTTTACCCATCAAACGCGGGATCCGGCGGGTCAAAGGAGGAATACGCAACGCCAAAAGGAAAACACCTATAAAGGCATAGATTGCCCACTCCTTAAGATCAGCACGGACAATCCACAACATATGCAGCAATCCCAACCCGAGAATCACATACACCAGCCGGTGCAATTTCTTCCAGCGGGTACCTAAACGACGCTGACTGTATCGGTTGGAGGTAATCGCCAATGCCAACAACCCCAGAAAACCCAGAGCACCCACAATGATGTAAGGACGCTTGCGCAGCTCGACACCCAGTTGCGACCAGTCGAAACCGAGAATGAACGCCATATAGCTGCAAAGATGCAGAACCACATAGGCAAAACACCAGAGCCCCAACTGACGGCGCACAGCAATCCACCCGGCCCACCCCGTAAGTTTCTGCAGCGGCGTCATACTCAGGGTGATCAACAGCAATACCAATGTCCCAAGCCCCAGCCGATCAACCAGAACCTTCCCCGGATCTGGCCCAAGCAGATCCGCAAAAGCCTGATAGAACCACAACAGCGGCCAGATCGCCGCAGCCAGGAAAACGCCTACACGCCAGATCGGATATCGCATCAGTAGTTCTTCCGCAGATCCAGCCCTGTATATAAAGAAGCGACCTCATCCGAGTAGCCGTTGAACATCTGCGTATCACGCACATTCGGCTTGAACAGACTGTTAGGCAGTCGCCGCTCCCGAGCCTGAGTCCAACGTGGGTGGTCGACAGTAGGGTTCACATTCGCATAGAACCCGTACTCATCCGCCGCAATGCTCTGCCACGTCGTCTTCGGCTGCTCGCTGACCAGACTGATCCGCACGATGGATTTGACGCTCTTGAATCCGTACTTCCAAGGCACCACCAGACGCAACGGCGCACCGTTCTGGTTTGGCAATTCGCGGCCATACATACCCACCGCCAGAATCGCCAAGGGATTCATCGCCTCATCCAGACGCAAGCCTTCTACATAGGGCCAGTCGATCAGGGCGAATCCCGAACGCTGTCCGGGCATGCTCTTCGGATCCTGTAAGGTTTCGAAGCGAATGTATTTGGCATTCGAAGTAGGTTCTACCTGCTTCAACAGTGCCGAAATGGGAAAACCGATCCAGGGAATCACCATCGACCACGCCTCGACACAGCGCAGGCGATAAATACGCTCTTCCAGCTGGTAAGGCTTCATGAAGTCTTCCAGAGCATAACGCCCCGGTTTACCCACCTCCCCGTCCACGACAACACTCCACGGTTCGGTTTTCAGCGAACCGGCATTGGCTGCCGGGTCACCTTTGTCAGTACCGAACTCATAGAAGTTGTTGTAATGGGTCGCGTCTTTGAAAGGTGTGATCGCATCATCCTTGACGTTCACCGCACCCCATTTGACAGAAGGCAGTTTCTCGGCAAACCAGGTGGGCGCCTTTCCGGCTTCGACATCGGCATAGCGGGCAGCCTCTTCGGCACTGGCCCAGCGCGGCAAAGTGCTCATGGCCAAACCGGCCGCGGTTGCTCCGAGCAATTGACGGCGAGAGAGATAAATGGATTCAGGCGTGACGTCCGACTCATGGCAGTCGGACGCTTTGGGGACTTTGATCAGCATGGCAACTCCGCAGCTTTGGAGGACAGATGCACCATAGACTGCGGAGTATGAGGGAAATTACATCACTCGGCGTGTTTGTGACGACGAAGATGCAACAGATACTGCACCGGGCCCGACGCGGCATAAGCGAGGAACACCAGCAGCAGAATGCGAGGCGGATCGCTGAACACCACGGCAAACACCAGCACCACCGCCAGAATCGCCACGAAAGGCACGCGCCCCTTCAGATCCAGCTCCTTGAAGCTGTTGTATTTGATGTTACTGACCATCAGCATGCCGGCGGCCGCTACCATCAGCGCGACCAGGAACGACATCTTCGAACCCTGGATCCCGTAATCGCTGAACGCCCAGACAATCCCCGCAACAACGCCGGCAGCAGCCGGGCTGGCAAGACCGATGAAGTAGCGCTTGTCGGCGGTCCCCACCTGAGTGTTGAAACGCGCCAGACGCAACGCCGCACCCGCCACATAAATGAAGGCAACCATCCAGCCGACCTTGCCCATGTCACCCAGCGCCCAGCCGAATGCCAGTAATGCCGGAGCGACACCAAAGGCGACCATGTCCGACAGCGAGTCGTACTCGGCACCGAACGCACTCTGCGTATTGGTCATGCGCGCCACACGACCATCAAGGCCGTCGAGTACCATGGCGACGAAGATCGCGATAGCCGCGAAAGCGAAGTACTTGCTCGCATTCGCCGAGTCACCGGCGCTCAGCGCAGCCTGGGCACTCATCGAGTTGATGATGGAATAGAACCCTGCGAACAGGTTCGCAGTGGTGAACAGATTCGGCAGAAGATAGATACCACGATGCCGGACTTTACGACCTTCTGCGTCATGCCCTTCTTCGATGTGCTCATCGATGGGCAGCAGGCTTTCGGCGTCGGAAGCCTGGTTCGGCTCTTCGGGACGTTCGCTCATGGACAGTACCTTGCAACGGATTGGACATTTTCGACAGGTGTCTGGGACGACGGTTCGGCCACAAACGATGCAGCTTTATACCAGAACCGCCCGCCCATACGAAAAAACGCGGCCGAGGCCGCGTTTTTTTCATACAAGGTTCGACGACTTAGTTTTTGGCTTTGTCGACGATCTTGTTGGCACCGATCCACGGCATCATGGAGCGCAGTTGCTCGCCGATGATTTCGATACCGTGAGCGGCGTTGTTACGACGCTTGGCGGTCATTGAAGGGTAGCCGGTGGCGCCTTCGCTGATGAACATTTTGGCGTATTCGCCGTCCTGAATACGTTTCAGGGCGTTGCGCATGGCCTGACGGGATTCGGCGTTGATCACTTCCGGACCGGTCACGTACTCGCCGTATTCAGCGTTGTTGGAGATCGAGTAGTTCATGTTGGCGATACCGCCTTCGTACATGAGGTCAACGATCAGTTTCAGTTCGTGCAGACACTCGAAGTAGGCCATTTCCGGCGCGTAGCCAGCTTCAACCAGGGTTTCGAAACCGGCTTTTACCAGCTCAACGGTACCGCCGCACAGAACGGCTTGTTCGCCGAACAGATCGGTTTCGGTCTCGTCCTTGAAGGTGGTTTCGATAATGCCGGTACGACCGCCACCCACGCCGGCGGCGTAGGACAGTGCAACGTTCTTGGCGTTGCCCGAGGCGTCCTGGTAGATCGCGATCAGGTCAGGGATACCGCCGCCTTTCACGAACTCGGAACGTACGGTGTGGCCCGGTGCTTTCGGCGCGATCATGATCACGTCGAGGTCGGCACGTGGAACAACCTGGTTGTAGTGAATCGCGAAACCGTGGGAGAAGGCCAGGGTGGCGCCTTTCTTGATGTTCGGCTCGATTTCGTTCTTGTACAGCTGGGACTGGAACTCGTCCGGGGTCAGGATCATGACCAGGTCGGCGCCGGCAACAGCGGCAGCCACGTCGGTCACTTTCAGGCCGTGGGCTTCAGCCTTGGCAACGGTGGCCGAACCTTTACGCAGACCGACGGTAACGTCGACACCGGAATCTTTCAGGTTGCACGCCTGGGCGTGGCCTTGGGAGCCGTAACCGATGATGGCAACTTTCTTGCCCTGGATGATCGACAGGTCGCAGTCTTTATCGTAGAAAACTTTCATGAATTTCCCCTTTATATCCAGGCCGTTCAGGCCATTCGCTAATTTGGTTTAGATGCTGAGTACTTTGTCGCCGCGGGCAATACCGGTGACGCCACTGCGGACGGTCTCCAGAATCGATGCGGTGCCGATGGACTGAATGAAGCTGTCGAGCTTGTCGCTGGTACCGGTCAGTTGAACGGTATACACGCTGGCGCTGACGTCGACGATCTGTCCACGGTAAATATCGGTGGTGCGTTTGATCTCGGCGCGCTGGGCGCCAGTGGCCTTGACCTTGACCAGCATCAGTTCGCGCTCGATGTGAGCACTTTCCGACAGGTCCACCAGCTTGACCACCTCGATCAGCTTGTTCAGGTTTTTGGTGATCTGCTCGATGACTTCATCGTGGCCGACTGTGGTCAGCGTCAGACGCGACAGGGTCGGGTCTTCGGTTGGCGCCACGGTCAGGCTTTCGATGTTGTAGTTGCGCTGCGAGAACAGGCCGACTACGCGAGACAAAGCACCGGGTTCGTTTTCCAGAAGCAAGGAAATAATGTGCCGCATGATTAGGTACGCTCCGTCTTGCTCAGCCACATATCGCGCATGGAGCCGTCTTTGATCTGCATCGGATAGACGTGCTCGCTGGTGTCGACCGAAATGTCGATCACCACCAGGCGATCTTTCATGGCGAACGCCTCTTCCATCTTCGACTTCAAATCTTTCGATTCGGTGATGCGCACGCCGACGTGGCCATAGGCTTCAGCCAGCTTGACGAAATCAGGCAAGGATTCCATGTAGGAGTGCGAGTGACGGCTGCCGTAACTCATGTCCTGCCACTGACGAACCATGCCCAGAACACCGTTGTTCAGGATGACGATCTTGACCGGCAAACCGTATTGCAGGCAGGTCGACAATTCCTGGATGTTCATCTGGATACTGCCTTCACCGGTGACACACGCAACATCGGTGTCAGGGAAGCTCAGCGCGATACCCATCGCGGCCGGCAGACCGAAGCCCATCGTGCCCAGGCCACCGGAGTTGATCCAGCGGTTCGGCTTGTTGAACTTGTAGTACTGCGCAGCAAACATCTGATGCTGGCCCACGTCGGAGGTCACAAAGGCGTCGCCCTTGGTCACTTCGCACAGGGTTTCGATCACGGTCTGCGGCTTGATCTTGCTGCCGTCGCCCTTGTCGTAAGGGAACAGGCCGCGATCACCGCGCCATTCATCAACCTGCTTCCACCAGCTGGCAACGGCTTCCTTGTTCGGGGTTTCGCCGATTTCCTTGAGGATCGCGACCATTTCGGTCAGGACGCTCTCCACCGGACCAACGATTGGCACGTCGGCCTTGATGGTCTTGGAAATCGAAGCCGGGTCGATGTCGATGTGAATGATCTTGGCGTTCGGGCAGAACTTCGGCGCGCCGTTGATCACTCGATCGTCGAAACGCGCGCCGACCGCCAGGATCACGTCGGCATGGTGCATCGCCAGGTTCGCGGTGTAGCTGCCGTGCATGCCGAGCATGCCGATGAACTGACGGTCAGTGCCAGGGTAGCCACCCAGGCCCATCAAGGTGTTGGTAACCGGCAGGTTGAGCATTTGCGCCAGCTCGGTCAGCGGCGCGGAGCCGTTGCCGAGGATTACGCCACCGCCGGAGTACAGCACGGGACGCTTGGCCGCCAGGAGCATTTCTGCCGCCTTGCGGATTTGCCCGGAGTGACCGCGAACGGCCGGGCTGTAGGAACGCAGTTTGGCTTTCTTCGGGAAGATGTATTCGAACTTCTCGGCCGGGTTGGTCATGTCTTTCGGGATATCGACCACGACCGGGCCCGGACGACCGGATTGCGCCAGGTAGAAGGCCTTCTTCATGACTTCCGGGATTTCCGAAGCGTGCTTGATCATGAAGCTGTGCTTCACGATCGGCCGGGAGATACCGATCATGTCGGTTTCCTGGAACGCGTCGGTGCCGACCATGGTGCTTGGCACCTGACCGGAAATGATCACCATTGGAATCGAGTCCATATAGGCAGTGGCGATACCGGTGATGGCGTTTGTGGCGCCTGGACCGGAAGTCACCAATACCACGCCGGCTTTACCGGTGGCACGGGCGTAGCCGTCAGCCATATGGGTAGCCGCTTGTTCGTGACGAACCAGGATGTGGGTCACTTCCGGTTCTTTGAACAGGGCATCGTAAACATGAAGGAGAGCACCACCCGGGTACCCGTAGATATATTTGACGCCTTCGTCACGCAAAAAGCGGACGAGCATCTCACCGCCAGATAAAAGCTCCACGTTGTTCACCTCTAAAACGCCAGAATACCGTCCACAAAAAAGCGAACGGGTCTTAATAGGTTTACTTCTCGGCAGAGCATGAGCGACGGTGGTCGCCGACTACGTCAGCACTGACTGAGCAAGTATTGGGATCGTCCCAAGTGTTGCGGGCCTTTCCCACCCAGCGCGAGGTAACGCGTTGCGGGTGTAACAGGTCGACGCGGATATGCGCCTCATGATCTGCCGAGAGGGTCTGCTTCTGGCAGTCCCTGTACAGCGGACTTTGGATTCTTCTGTTTCGCCCTCTCCAAGTCAAGCCGTCTATGTGCTTAATTGTGGGTAAGCACATGAGAACGCAAGAAAAAACCTGGAAACCGCTACTCTGTTAGCTTCAATTGCGCAGTTTTGCCAAGGAATCAGCATGCGAACGCTTCTATTAACTCTGCTAATCGGCGCCAGCCCCTGGTGTATGGCCGGTCAGATCTACAAATGGGTCGATGCCCAAGGCGTCACCCATTTTGATCAACAGCCACCACAAGGGCAGTCATCCACCGCCGTGAAGACGCCCTCATCTCCAGCACCAATACCTGCCGCATTACCTGGCAGCGGCGCGCTGGGCGATCAGAAAGCCATCGATGACAAGGTAAAAAAGCAAGTGGCCGAGCAACAGAATCAGCTCAAGGCATTTTGCGAACAGGCACGCACGAATCTCGCGCAACTGCAGAACAATCCGCGCTTGAGGGAGGAAGTGGAGGGAGAATTGCGGCGGCTGAGCGACGAACAGCGCCAGCAACGTACTGCGGAGGCACAAAAACAGATTGCGGAAAACTGCCAGTAACCACTGGCAGTTTTCGGTTCAGCGCGAAGCGGTGATCAGCAGGTCGAACTCTTTGAGCAATACCTGAAGCTGCCGATCCTTGCCCTGCAGATTGCGCTGGGCAAAAACCATCTCGGCCATTTCCTGAATGCCCGAGGCATTGGGCAATGGCAGATCCTGTTCGAGGATCATCTTCATCCGCGGCAGGAAGATCCATTGCAGCCACTGCTCGAAATCGAGGGTGTCGACCGAAAACGGCTCGACACTGCTCAGGGCTTCGACCGAGGGCTGGACGTCATCCCACCAGCCCTGGGCGCGCAGTTCACGCTCGATCAACAGCAGTTGATCGGCGACTTTGGAGAAACGACTGTCCATCACAGCGAAACCTTGGCCTTCTGACGGGCCAGAGTGGCGCCGGCGGAATCACCTTGCTTCTCACGTGCCTGAGCGATCAATTCCCACAGACTGGCCTGCAAGTCCGGACGACCATTGGCCATGGTCAACGCACGGCGAGCGGTCTGCTCGGCTTGCGGCGCATCGCCCTGGGCCATGCGCACCTGCGCCAGACGGTAAAGCACTTGCGGCTCGCGTGGCGCTACACGCTGGGCGCGCTCCAGACTGGAAGACGCGCCGTTGAGGTCGCCACCGGCCTGCTGTTGTTGCGCAGTGGTCAACAGGGCGAGAACCGGCCCGTCCAACTGCTCATCAGCAGACAGACCGCCACCGCTGCTGGCCGAAGGAATGCCGCTCGGCGTCGAAGGCATGCTGTAGCTGCCGGAGCTGATCGGCGCCGACTCGACCGGCGAAGGGTTATACGGCCCTGAAGTGATGCCGCCAGACGCCGGGCCCGGAACGATCGGCGAAGTGCTGATCGGCGCCGAAGCCGCTGCGCCGCCCGGCACCATCACTACCACACCGGTATCGCCTTGCGGGATCGCCTGAGTCTGGGCTTGTGCAGGACGTTTCACCGTCGTTTGACGGAAACCGCCATTGGCCGAAATACGCTCGCTGTTGGACACGGCGGTGCCGGAATCCACAACCGGGATCGAACCACGCTGTACGGTGGAGCAGCCGCTGAGCAAAGCCACGGCGGTCACCGCTGGAATCAACCACTTGTTCACTTGAAACCCTCTTTGCTTAATTCATCCAGCCCTTGACCCAATCCATCACCGACTCGCCCGAGGCCGGGCTTTCGCCCGCGCAGGAGGCGCCGGGTGGCGGTTCGCTGCCGCGAATATACGGCATCTGCACGGCGCCCGGACAGCTGGCATCGGAGCCCTGGCCGGTACGCGAATCGACCCAGGCCTGCACCACGTTGTCCGGCTGCGGCATGTCCAGCGGCAGCGGATCGGCCTTGCGCATGAAACTGGTCCAGACCTGCAACGCACCTGTGGCCCCAGTGAACGGCGTCTTGCCGTTGTCGTCACGGCCGAGCCAGACCACCGCCAGCAGATCCTGGCTGAAACCGGCGAACCAGCTGTCGCGCGAATCGTTACTGGTACCGGTCTTGCCCGCCAGTGTCAGGGTTCTTGGCAACACGTTATAAACCGAACTGCCGGTACCTTCACGCATGACCCGCTGCATGGCGTTCTGGATCAGGTAGATCGAGGCCGGATCGAAACGCTGCTCGATCTGGAACGGATAACGCTTGAGCGGCTCGCCATCGGCAGTCAGCACGCTGCGGATCCCGCGCATCGGCGTGTTGAAGCCACCGTTGGCCAGGGTCTGGTACATGGTCGCGACTTCGATCGGGGTCATGCCGCCAGCACCGAGCAGCATCGACGGGAACGCCGGAAACTCGCGGGTTACGCCCAGTCGCGCGAGCGTCTTGAGGACATTCGGAACACCGACCGCCAGACCGAGACGCGAGGTCGAGAGGTTGTAGGAATGCGCCAGCCCCTGATATAGGAACACTGTGCCGTGGGAGCGACGATCATAGTTCTGCGGTTTCCAGACCTGTCCGTCTGCGCCTTTGATCGAAAGCGGGTCGTCCGACAGCCAACTGGTCAGCGTGTACTGGCTTGGTTTCTCCAGTGCCGTCAGATAAACCGCCGGTTTGATCAGCGAGCCGATCGGCCGCACCGCATCCAGCGCGCGGTTGAACCCGGCAAAACTCGCCTGACGGCTGCCGATCATGGCCTGGACCTCACCGGTTTCCGGGTTGGTTACGACCATCGCCGCTTCCACGTCGTCGGAACCTTTACGGCCGGACAGACGCTTGAAGGTGTCGTTGACCGACGCTTCGGCTTTCATCTGCAGGATCGGATCGAAACTGGTGAAGATCCGCAGGCCTTCTTCGGTCAAGTCTTCGTCGCGATAGTCTTCACGCAACTGGCGTTTGACCAGATCGATGAAGCCCGGGAACGAGCTGTCGGCCAGCTTGCCGCGTGTGGTCACGCCCAACGGCATTTTCTTCGCAGCGGCGACTTGTTCGGCAGAAGCGACGCCCTGCTGCTCCAGCACGTCGAGCACCAGATTGCGTCGTTCCAGCGCACGCTCCGGGTTGCGACGCGGGTTGTAATAGGACGGACCTTTGACCATGCCGACCAACAGCGCGACCTGATGCAGTTTCAGCTCGGACAAAGGCTGAGCGAAGAAGAACTGGCTCGCCAGACCGAAACCGTGCACCGCCCGCTGACCATCCTGACCGACAAAGACTTCGTTGAGGTACGCCTCAAGGATTTCCTTTTTGTCGTAATGCAGCTCGAGCAGCATCGCCATCATCGCTTCGGTGAGCTTGCGGGTCAGACTGCGTTCGTTGGTGAGGTAGAAGTTTTTGACCAGTTGCTGGGTCAGCGTACTGCCGCCCTGAGTCATCTTGCCGCCCGAGGTGTTGACCCAGACTGCACGGGCGATCGATTTCGGCGACACGCCCCAGTGGCTGTAGAAATCCCGGTCTTCCACGGCGACCAGGGTTTCCAGCAGATACGGCGGCACCTGATCGAGCTTGATCAGAATCCGGTCTTCAAGGTTTTTCGGGTAGATACCGCCGATCATCAGCGGCTCCAGGCGTACCACGGAGAGCTTCGAACCGTTGGTCGCCGAGAGTTCGGCCACGTAATCGCCGGAGAAACGCACGCGCACCGGCTGCGGTTTCTCGAGGCCTTCATAGAACTGGAAGCCACGGGTATTCAGATCAACCGTATTGCCATTGACCGCCGCCGCGCCGGGACCGTTGCTCACGGCTTCGCGGCGATAGCCCAGGGCATCGAGTTCGGTGAGGAAATCGTCCTTGCTCAGCTTTTGTCCGACGAACAGCTCGAGCGGGCGCGCGTAAACCTTGGCCGGGATGGTCCAGCGCTTGCCGGAGAACTTCTCCTGCACCACGGCATCGAGGTAAACGGCGAAGCCGGCCAGCACCACAAGGCCGACCAGACTGAGTTTAAGGGCCCAGCCCAACCATGGGCGCAGGCCCCGGGAAGCTGGTTTTTTAGGGGTACGGGGGGATCGAGTACGAGTCATGGCGGCGGATTATACGCACTTTATTCATACTCAACAGGAGCGCTCCGAGGTTTGCGTCGGGCTGGCGAGCGGCCATAATGAGCGCCTTGAATTTCTCCCAGTCTCTGAAGGATCGTCCGTGAGCCAGTCCCTGATCGTTGCCCTGCAAAACCCGGCCCTCTACCCGCATCCCGTCGAAGGGTTCCAGGTCATCGAAACCCATATCTCGTGGGTACTGCTCACCGGTCCCTACGCTTATAAAGTGAAGAAGCCGGTGAATTTCGGCTTCCTCGATTTCACCGGCCTTGATTCCCGTGAACACTTCTGCGGTGAAGAGCTGCGCCTGAACCAGCGCCTGACCGAAGATTTGTATCTGGAAGTGATTCCCGTAACCGGCAGTGCGGAAGCTCCGCAACTGGGCGGCGAAGGCCCGGCCATCGAATACTTGCTGAAAATGCGCCAGTTCCCGCAGAGCGGCCTGCTCAGCACCCTGCAAGCCAACGGCGAGCTGACCACCGCGCACGTCGACGCAATGGCCGAACAGATCGCCCGCTTCCACCTCAACGCGCCGAAAGTCCCGGCGGAACACGATGCCGGCACGCCTGAAAGCGTAATGGCGCCGGTGCGCCAGAATTTCGAACAGATCCTGCCATTCCTCAGCGACAAGAACGATCTTCTGCAACTCGACGCCCTGCAAGCGTGGGCCGAAAGCAGCTTCGATCGCCTGAAACCGCTGTTCGCCCAGCGCAAGGCGGACGGCTTCACTCGCGAATGCCACGGTGACATTCACCTGGGCAACGCCACGCTGATCGACGGCAAAGTCGTGATCTTCGACTGCATCGAATTCAACGAACCGTTCCGTTTCACCGACGTCTGGGCCGACACCGGCTTCCTGGCAATGGACCTGGAAGACCGTGGCCTGAAATCCCTGGCCCGTCGCTTCATCAGCCAGTACCTGGAACTGACCGGCGACTACCAAGGCCTGGAAGTACTGAACTTCTACAAGGCTTACCGCGCCTTGGTACGTGCGAAAGTCGCACTGTTCAGCATGCCGGCCGATGCCACTCCGGTGCAGCGTGCCACCACCCTGCGCCAGTACCGCAACTACGCCAACCTGGCGGAAAGCTACAGCACCATTCCTTCGCGCTTCATGGCGATTACCCACGGCGTGTCCGCTGTAGGCAAAAGCCACGTGGCCATGCGTCTGGTCGAAGCACTGGGCGCGATCCGCCTGCGTTCCGATGTCGAGCGCAAGCGCCTGTTCGGTGAGCAAACCGTTGCCAATGATGTTCAGGCCGGGATCTACAGCACCGACGCCAGCACTGCAACCTATGCGCGTCTGCATGAAATTGCCGAAGTGATTTTGCACGCCGGTTTCCCGGTGGTGATCGATGCCACTTACCTCAAGCGCGAACAACGCGACAACGCCGCCAAAGTCGCTGAAGCCACTGGCACGCCTTTCCTGATCCTTGACTGCAACGCTCCGCAGGCAGTGATCGAGAGCTGGCTGGCGATTCGTCAGGCAGACAAAAAAGATCCGTCCGACGCGACCCTCGCCGTGATCGAAGCTCAACAAGCCAACCGCGAAGCCCTGACCCCGGAAGAAATTCTGCGCAGCAAACGCGTGCAGACCAATGAATCCGGGACCCTGGACACCGTCGTGGCGCAGATTCGCCAGCGCCTGCCCGGCCTGTAAGAAACTATTTCGGCCGTGAAGCCCTCGCTTGCCTCACGGCCGTCAAATAGTGGCACTATACTGGCGTCATAAAACCAACAGGTGATTTGACATGAGCCAGCCAAAACTACTCGACACCCCGCTTTATGCCTTGCTGCACAAAGACGACATCACAGGTTTCAACAATGAGCGCCCGAAAGACGGTCCGATCGACATGGTTGGTGGTGATTTTCGCGGCCTGGACCTGCGTGAACTGAACGCCGATGGCGTGGATTTCCGGGACGCCTACTTCCGCTCCGCCGACCTGCGCGGCATCGACTTTCGCAACGCCTCGCTGGAAGGCGCGAGCCTGGCCCACGCGCAGATCTCCGGGGCCTACTTCCCGCCAGAGCTGAGTGCCGACGAAATCCTGATGTCGATGAATTTCGGTACGCGCCTGCGTTATCGCACCCGCTGAGCCTCGCACCACCCAAACTCGTCCAGCGCCCCCGCTTTGCGCTGGACTGCGTGCTATTGGTAATTCTCCCTCGCCCTCCCCATCCTGATTCATCAGCGGAAGCTGACGTTTCTTAGAAGCGTTTGCGTCGAATCCGACCAAACAACCACGCTTTTCCTACTGATGGCTACACTCCTGAGAAGCTCGCCCACGCACCATTCGGCCGTCGCAAGGAGGCTTGATGAATGATGAACTGCAACACCTGAAGAATCTTGGCAAGACGTCGGCGCAATGGCTGCATGCCGTGGGCATCCATAGCGCCTCGGACTTGCGTCGCCTCGGTGCGGTGGATGCCTACCGGGCCGTGCGCACTCGCGGGTTTCGGGCGTCGAAGGTGTTGTTGTACGCGATCGAAGGGGCGCTGATGGACGTGCACTGGAACGACATTCCCGCCGAACGCAAGGACGCGCTGAACAAGCAGCTGGAAGCCATTTCCTCTCGCCACAAGAACTAACGGGTACCGACCGTCATGTACCTGCTCGGGGAACAATCGGCCCAGGCCGATGCATTGATCAACCACTTGCAGTGCTTGCCTGCGCAATGGCTTGAGGGCCTGGCGCCGTGCGGGCCAGCGCTGGAACTGGAAGCAACGGATGATCTGTTGGCACCCTTGCCGGACGATCAGTTGTTCTTGCTCACGCAAGGTGTCATCACCGGCCGAGTCAGCGGTCGAGGCTTGTTCTACTGGCACGAGGGAGATTTGATCGGACTGCAACAAGGGCCGGAATGGGCGGATTGCACGCTGTACTCAGACAACCCGTTGACATTACTGCCCTATCGCCGAAGTGATTTGTTTCAACATGTGTATGGCGAACCATCGCGCTCGGAGCAGTTTCTGCGCTACCTGCTCGGTCAAATGGCGCTGCTGGCCCACGCCGTTGCCGAGTTCAAGCCGCGCGAGTTTCGCAGCACCAATGGTTTCAAGCGGGTTGAAGCCGGAGACGTTCTGATTCGTGAGGGCGATGACGCCGACCATGTGTTCGTGATTATCGAAGGACACGCCGAAGCGTTTGTTAACGGGCACAAGGTAGGCGACGTGCCCAAGGATGAAATATTCGGTGCAATGGCTGTGTTCACGGGCGAGCCGCGCAACGCGACGGTCATAGCCCGGGAGGCAAGCACGGTAATGCTGATTCCCGGCGATCAGTTTCTGAGCATGACCCGCACCAATCCGAAAATCGCCCACAGCCTGATCGAAAGCATGGCGCGGCGTATCGACCAGCTCAACAAGCAACTCACAGCCCAGACCTGACGCCCGTATTCACGGGGCGTTTACGCCATTGCCGGGACGAAACGACAGAAATGAAAAAACAGCAGTTGACTTGGTAATGAGAATCGCTATGATTATCACAACTGGTCGCGAGATCAGTCGATATTCTGAAAAGCCCTTGGTTCGGACTCTCAGATTATCTCCTCATCAGGCTAATCACGGTTATTTGACCCGGTTTTTACCGGGTCTTTTTTTGCCTGTGGAAAAGTCATTTCTTACTGAACTGTTTACGCATCTCGGCGCAATAATCCTGTTTCGGCGTGGCCGGTGTGTACCAGACATAATCAGCCATCGCCGCCGTGATCTGGTTGCCCTGCTCCGCCAGCATCAGCACCGTCGGCACTTCGGGCGCGCCCAGATCCAGCACATGCAACGGCACCCCCACATCCTTGCGCGCGTGATACGCACCCGCCAATAACAACGCAGGCGCGGGCGCCGCCAACAAACGCGAGGCCATGCGCCGATCCCGTTGTTGCTGAACGGCCAGCATCGCCGGCATTTGCGATGACGGCAGCAAGCCGCAGTGAGAATCGCCGATCTGCTCCAACAGCGTCTCTTTCACAGATTTGGCGTTGCTGCGCTCACCGCTCAAAACCGGAGGATCACGATAGAACGCACGAATTTCGATGTTATCGAGATTGGCCGCCAGCACTGGCCAGGATTGTGTCAGGGCAAACCGAACAATCGGTCCGTAGAGATTCCAGTCCCAACCGTCCTGCCAGGCCAATGCTGCAGGAAGATCAGTGGGTGGCGTTGCGGCATGGCGCACGTCATCGACGCGCGACTGTTGATCGGGCGTCAGCATTTCCAACAGGAGACTGCCTTGGGGTCGCGTTTGTTCGAGGTTCTGCAACAACCACAATTGAAGGGCATGGTGATCGGCGTTGTCATGCTGCTCGCCAATGATGAGCCGCGATGGCTCGCTCAATTGCGTCAGTAATTGCTGCGCCGTCAGACGCTCGCCGCTGCGCAGATCACGGATCTCGCCCACGACCGGCGGCGCCGCAACATGCTGGCAACCTGCAAGCCACAACACCGCCAACAGCAGAATCCCGCGCATACACTCACCTCGATGACGAAATCAGCGGGCGATGATCAGCGGATGCCCGCGCTCCGGGTGCGGCTGCACCAGCACTTCCAGACCGAAAACCGCCTTCAGCGATTCCGGGCGCAACACCTGTTGCGGCGTATCCAGCGCCACCGGGCGCCCGCCCTCCAGCAGCAGGATGCGATCACAATAGCGCGCCGCCAGATTCAGATCATGCAGGATCACCAGCACCGCCGCGCCACGATCGGCAAACTCGCGCACCGCTTGCAGCGTCGTATGTTGATGCAACGGATCGAGCATTGAGGTCGGCTCATCGAGCAGCAACGTCTGCCCCGCCTGACCCGGCCAGAGTTGCGCCAGCACCCGCGCCAGATGCACCCGCTGACGCTCGCCGCCGGACAGCGCCAGATAACTGCGGCCACTAAGATGCCCGGCATCGGCCGCCAATAACGCGGCAGCGACGATCTCGTCATCGCGCACCCGCCCGCTCTGATAAGGCAGACGCCCCATGCCGACCACTTCTTCAACACGAAAGGCGAAATCCAAGGTCGACACCTGCGGCAACACCGCCAGCCGCTGGGCGCGCTGAGTGCCGCTCCAATGACTCAAGGCCTCTCCGTCCAGCAGCACTTCCCCCTCGTGCGCGCTCAACTCACCGCACAACGCACCGAGCAAGGTACTTTTTCCGGCGCCATTCGGCCCCAGCACGCCAAGCACTTCGCCCGGTTCGAGTTGCAGGCTGACATCGGCCAGAACGGACTTGCGGCCACGGCGGATGTGCAGATTGTGCGCACGCAGCATCAGGCACGCCCTCGCAGCAGCAGATAAAGGAAGAACGGCGCACCGATGAACGCGGTGACGATGCCGATCGGCAGCTCCGCCGGTGCCAGCGCCAGCCGCGCCACCAGATCCGCCAGCAGCAACAGACTCGCACCGGCCAGCACCGATGCGGGCAGTAACACCCGGTGATCCGGCCCCGCGAGCAAGCGCACGAGATGCGGCACCACCAGCCCGACAAAGCCGATCATGCCCGCCGCTGCCACCGCTGCACCGACACCCAGCGCCGTGCAGAACACCAGCTCGCGCTTGAGCCGTTCTACATCGATTCCCAGATGCCCGGCTTCCGATTCGCCGAGCAGCAACGCATTGAGCGCCTTTGCCCGACGTGGAAGCCACAGTGCAACACCGGCGGTGATGATCAGCAGCGGCCACAACCGCGCATAGCTCGCGCCGTTAAGGCTGCCCAGGTTCCAGAACGTCAACGTGCGCAATGTCGCGTCATCAGCCAGATAGGTAAACAGTCCCACCGCCGAGCTGGCCAACGCCGTCAGAGCGATACCCGCCAGCAACATGGTCGCGACATTGGTCTGCCCATTGCGGCGGCCGAGCCGATAAACCAGCGCCGTCACACCCAAACCACCGAGAAACGCACACACCGACAGCAGGTAAGGCCCGAACCACTCGGGCAGTCCGCCAAAAAACGAGCCACCGACAATCGCGATCGCCGCGCCCAACGCCGCGCCGCTCGAGACGCCCACCAACCCTGGATCGGCCAGCGGATTGCGAAACAGCCCCTGCATCGCCACCCCGGACAACGCCAGCACACCGCCAACTGCCAGCCCGAGCAACGTACGCGGCAGACGAATCTGCCCGAGAATCAGTTCAGCCTGTTCCAGCCCGTCCGGCGCCAGCGGCACACCGATCATGCGCAACGCTGCGCGCAAGGTGTCGAACAACGGCAGACTGACCGGCCCCAGCGCCAGCGAAAGCCAGATCGCCAGCAGGCAGAGCAGGATCAGGCCGATAAACAAGCCACGGGGTTTGACCAGCGTGGTCATTGGCCGCTCTTGGCCGGGTAGAAACCGTCAGACAGGGCCTTCAGCGCTGCCGGCAAACGCGGCCCGAGCCCGCCCACCAGCAGCGTCGGGTCCAGCTCCAGCACACGTCCGGTCTTGGCCGCACGGCTGGAATTGAGGATCGGGTTTTCCTTAAATAGAGCCGCTTTCGCCGCCTCACCAGTTAGCGCACGGTCAGCGAACACCAGCACTTCAGGATCGAGACTGGCCAGGGATTCCACGGAAAACGGTTTGTAACCGGTGTGGGTCGCAAGGTTATGCCCGCCCGCCTGCTGCAGCAGCCAGTCGGCGGCGGTGTCCTTGCCGGCGATCAGCGGTTTGCCGCCGGCATGTCCAAGCAGCAACAGCACGCCCGGCGCTTTCTGTTTAGTCTGCGCTTGCGCCACACGCGCCTTTTGCGCATCAAGTTGCTGTTGATAACGTTGCAGCAGCTGCACGGCCTGGCTTTCAGCGCCCAGCAACCGTCCCAGATGGGTAACGTTTTTTTCCAATGTCGGCAGATCCGGCTGAGCCGAGAACAGTTCCACCTGCACCTTGGCACTGCGAACTTGCGAAATCACTGGCGGCGGGCCCATTTCTTCGGTGCCGATCAGGATGTCCGGGCGCAGGCTGAGAATGCCTTCGGCCGACAGGCTGCGCTGATAGCCGATGCTCGGCAGCGACTTGAGAGACTCGGGATGCTGGCTGGTGGTGTCGACGCCTACCAGTTTGGCCTCGCCACCCAGCGCACTCACCCACTCCGACAACGCGCCGCCGGCGCTGACCCAACGTTGCGGCAACTCGGCCGCTGCAGCCTGGTGGCTGACCAAAAGTCCGACACACAGCACGGCAACGCGGGTACTCAGGCGCATAGACAGCTTCCTTGAAATGTTTTCCCGGACATCGGGACGGCAGGCCAAGTATCCTCGGCAGCGGTCACCTCGCCACGGGTGAAGGCGGCCATTTGATAATTGTTTGCATTTGAACGTCAAGCTCGGACATATCCGGACACGAGCCGACATTTGAGGATAGCCATGAAGTTTCTTTGCGCGGGTGCCGATCTGGTTGAGGACGGCAGTCGCGGTTTCGATATCGACGGGAAAAAACTGTTTGCCGTGCGCCGCGCGGGGCAGGCTTATGTCTACCTCAATCGCTGCCCGCACCGGGGCGTCGGACTGGAATGGCAGCCCGACCAGTTTCTCGACCCAAGCAACAGCCTGATCCAGTGCGCCACCCACGGCGCACTGTTTCTGATCGAAGACGGTGAATGCGTCGCCGGCCCGTGCGCCGGGCAATCGCTGACGGCCATCCCTTGCCGTGAAGACGCGCAAGGGCTGTGGATCGATGTTTAACCGTTGAGCAGCACGTCCAGGCGCCGGTCGATCACCATCTCTTCATGGCTCAAACGCACGCCGTACGCCAGGACCTCGACTCCGCATGCCACCGCCTCGCGCAACGCAGCGGCGTAGGCCGAGTCGATTTCCTCGGCAGGACGCACCGCTTCGATACCCGTGAGATTGACGCAGTACAACTGCACCGCGCGAATCCCGTCCCTGGCCAGATGCACCAGCTCACGCAAATGCTTGGCGCCGCGATCGGTCACTGCATCGGGAAATGCCGCGACCGCCGTGCCGTCGAAACCCAGCGTGACACTTTTCACTTCCACATACGCCGGGCCCGTCGGGTAGTCGAGGCGAAAATCGATCCGGCTCTTTTCCTGCCCGTACGCCACCTCGCGTTTGAGCCCGGTAAACCCGCTCAATTCGCTGATGACACCGGCCTGCAAGGCATCTTCGACCAGTGCGTTGGCGCGTCCGGTGTTCACGCAAAACAGCCGGCCCTGCGGGGTTTCACCGACTTCCCAAGTACCGGGCAGTTTGCGTTTCGGATCTGTGGAGCGACTGAACCAGACCTGCCCGCCCTCGACCTGGCAATTGAGCATCGAGCCGGTGTTCGGGCAATGAATGGTCAGCAACTCGCCGCCAACGGTTTCGATATCGGCGAGAAAACGCTTGTAACGCCGGATCAACCGGCCTTCTTCGAGCGGAGGATGAAAGCGCATCAGCCTTGCCAGCTCTTCAAGCCACGGGCGATACGCTCTACCGCTTCCTGTAGGCGTGGGAGGTTTTGCGTGTAAGCAAAGCGCACATGATGACCGGCCTGATAGCGACCGAAATCCAGCCCCGGCGTGAAGGCTACATGCTCGGTTTCGAGGAAATGCCGGCAGAACGCGAAGGCATCGCCGCCGAACTGGCTGATATCGGCATACAAATAGAACGCGCCTTCCGGCTCTACGGCAATGTCGAAGCCCAGCTCCCGCAATGCCGGCAGCAGGAAGTCACGGCGACGGCCGAATTCGGCGCGGCGCTCTTCGAGAATCGCGATGGTGTCCGGCTCGAAACAGGCGAGCGCCGCATGCTGGGCCATGCTTGGCGCGCTGATGTAGAGGTTCTGCGCGAGTTTTTCCAGTTCACTGACCGCCGCATCCGGCGCCACCAGCCAGCCGAGACGCCAACCGGTCATGCCGAAATATTTGGAGAAACTGTTTAGGACAAATGCGCTGTCATCGACCTCCAGCACACTGGCCGCGTCGGTGCCGTAAGTCAGGCCGTGATAGATCTCGTCCACCACCAGATGCCCGTGTCGCGCCTTGATGGCTGTGGATAAACCGGCCAGTTCATCACGGGTCAGAATCGTACCGGTCGGGTTGGCCGGCGAGGCGACCAACGCACCGACGCTGTCGTGATCCCAGTGGCGCGCCACCAGGTCCGGCGTCAGTTGATAGCGAACGTCCGGGCCCACCGGCACAAGCTGCGCCGCGCCTTCGACCAGTCGCAGAAAATGCCGGTTGCAAGGATAGCCGGGGTCGGCCAGCAGCCAGTGCTTGCCCGGATCCACCAGCAACGCGCTGGCCAGCAGCAACGCCCCGGAACCGCCGGGCGTGATGAGAATCCGTCGAGGATCGATGTTCAGGCCGTAGCGCGTTTGATAGAAACCGGAAATCGCCTCGCGCAGCTCGGGAATGCCACGGGCCGCGGTGTAGCGGGTCTTCCCCGCTGTCAGGGCTTGCTGGCCGGCGCGGATGATCGGCTCGGCGGTGGTGAAATCCGGTTCGCCGATTTCCAGGTGGATCACGTCGTGGCCGGCGGCCTGCAATTCATTGGCCCGCGCCAGCAACGCCATCACATGGAACGGTTCGATCGCACGACTGCGCGCACTGTAGGGCTGAGCCATTGGCCTTCCTTCAACGAGGGAAAAGAAACGATTCTACCCATCTGCCGGAACGAGCGAGAACCCGCAGCGGTCACAGCCACAAGAACACTGGACTGTAACGACCCGCGCGTACGCTCCAGGATTGACTAAAATCAGTGATTGAGCAGGTTTGCAGCACCGCCGGACATGGCTTGGCAAACATTTGCAAGTCCCCTCGGCCACGCGCTCGACATCCGGGAGTAGCGCGGGTCGAATTGATCTGGTAAGTTCGCCCGCTTGCAGCCGCAGGGCCGGCAGGTGTCGGTGATGGAGCAATCCTGCGCAATGGATTACAAGAGTAGAGGCGGTCCATTTCATGCCCACCCAAGCAAAGCAACAGGCAAGTCAGACACTCAGCGGTTTCGAACCTTACGTCCCTAAAGAGGGCGAAGAGTACATGGGCGCGCCTATGCGTGCGCATTTCACCAAGATCCTGACCAAGTGGAAACTCGACTTGATGCAGGAAGTCGACCGCACTGTTGATCACATGAAAGACGAAGCGGCCAACTTTCCTGATCCGGCCGACCGTGCCAGTCAGGAAGAAGAGTTCGCCCTCGAGCTGCGCGCCCGCGACCGCGAGCGCAAACTGATCAAGAAGATCGACAAGACCCTGCAGTTGATCGAAGACGAAGAGTACGGCTGGTGTGATTCCTGCGGTATCGAGATCGGCGTCAAGCGCCTCGAGGCCCGTCCGACAGCCGACATGTGTGTCGACTGCAAGAACCTGGCGGAAATCAAGGAAAAGCAGGTCGGCAAATAATCCCGGCCTGAACGAAAAACGGAGCGTGCGAACGCTCCGTTTTTGTTTCTGCCGTTTTTTGACTCTCAAGTAACATCGCCCTCATGACTGCCAACACCTCCCCCGCCTATATTGGCCGCTTTGCCCCGACCCCCAGCGGGCACCTGCACTTCGGTTCGCTGGTTGCCGCCCTGGCCTCTTATCTGGACGCACGCTCGGTGGGCGGTCGCTGGCTGGTGCGCATGGAGGATCTCGATCCGCCCCGGGAAGAGCCGGGCGCGCAAGCGGCGATTCTCAAGGCGCTGGAAAGCTATGGCTTCGAATGGGACGGCGAGATGGTTCGCCAGAGCGATCGGCACGAGGCCTACGCGCAAGTGCTCGACAGCCTGTTCAATCACGGCCTCGCCTACGCCTGCACCTGCTCGCGCAAACAATTGGAGCCATACCACGGCATTTATCCGGGACTGTGCCGCAATGCCGGCCATGGCCAGGAAGACGCGGCGATTCGCCTGCGCGTGCCGGAGTTGGAATACCACTTCATCGACCGGGTGCAGGGCGAATACCGCCAGCATCTGGGCCGTGACGTGGGAGATTTCGTGATCCGCCGCCGCGACGGCTTCTACGCCTACCAACTGGCGGTGGTTCTGGACGACGCCTGGCAGGGCATCACCGACATCGTGCGCGGTGCCGATCTGCTCGACTCCACACCGCGCCAGCTCTACCTGCAGGAATTGCTGGGCCTGCGCCAACCGCGCTATCTGCATCTGCCACTGATTACCCAGCCGGACGGCAACAAGCTCGGCAAGTCCTATCGCTCGCCACCACTGGAAGCCGATCAGGCCACGCCATTGTTGCTGCGGGCCCTGCGCGCACTGGGGCAAGACCCGGGGCCCGAACTGGCCCACGCCACGCCGCAAGAACTGTTGAACTGGGGCTGCGTCCACTGGGATGCCTTGAAAATCCCGCGCACACTGACCCTGCCCGAAGCGCAACTGCTGTGACGACACTTGCAGTGGCGCGCCCATCCGTTACCATCGCCGCACGTTTTCGGGCACGCGCATAAAAAAGAGAGGCCGGGATGTACATCTATCGCTTGGTCCTGCTTCTGGTCGTGGGGATCTACCTGTTTTCTCCCGCCATCATGGATTGGTGGATCGACGCTACGGGCGCCTGGTATCGCCCTTATCTGCTCTGGCTGATCCTGATTGTCGTGACCTTCATCCTGCAGAGCCAAAAAGATGCCGATGAGCTTTAGCCTGACCCAGATGCTGCTGATCAGCGCCGCCTACCTGGCCGCGTTGTTCGGTGTGGCGTGGATCAGTGAACGGGGCATGATCCCGCGGGCGATCATTCGCCATCCGTTGACCTACACCCTGTCGCTGGGGGTCTACGCCAGTGCGTGGGCGTTCTATGGCACGGTCGGTCTGGCCTATCAGTACGGCTATGGTTTTCTGTCCAGTTATCTCGGGGTCTCCGGCGCGTTTCTGCTGGCGCCGGTGCTGCTGTATCCGATCCTCAAGATCACCCGCACTTATCAATTGTCGTCACTGGCGGACTTGTTTGCCTTCCGCTTTCGCAGCACCTGGGCCGGCGCGCTGACCACGATTTTCATGCTGATCGGCGTATTGCCGCTGCTGGCGTTGCAGATCCAGGCCGTGGCCGATTCCATCGGCATCCTCACCGGCGAACCAGTGCAAAATCGCGTAGCCCTGGCGTTCTGTGCGCTGATCATCCTGTTCACGATCTTCTTCGGCTCCCGTCACATCGCCACCCGTGAAAAGCACGAAGGGCTGGTATTCGCGATTGCTTTCGAATCGGTGATCAAACTGGCGGCCCTCGGCGGCGTTGGCCTCTACGCGCTGTACGGCGTATTCGACGGCCCCCAGCAACTTGAACTGTGGCTGCTGCAGAACCAGACCGCCCTCGCCGCCCTGCACACACCCTTGCAGGAAGGTCCGTGGCGCACATTGCTGCTGGTGTTTTTCGCCTCGGCGATCGTGATGCCGCACATGTATCACATGACCTTCACTGAAAACCTCAACCCGCGCTCGCTGGTCAGCGCGAGCTGGGGCCTGCCGCTGTTCCTGCTGTTGATGAGCCTGGCTGTGCCGCTGATTCTCTGGGCCGGCCTGAAACTCGGCGCCACCACCAATCCGGAATACTTCACCCTCGGCATCGGCATCGCCGCCAACAGCAAGTCGCTGGCGTTGCTGGCGTATGTCGGTGGTCTGTCGGCGGCCAGCGGTCTGATCATCGTCACCACGCTGGCGCTGTCGGGCATGGCCCTGAACCATCTGGTGCTGCCGCTCTATCAGCCACCGGCCGAGGGCAATATCTATCGCTGGTTGAAATGGACCCGCCGGGCGCTGATCGTCGCAATCATCATGGCCGGCTTTTGCTTCTATCTGATGCTCGGCGCCGAGCAGGATCTGGCCAACCTCGGCATCGTCGCTTTCGTTGCGACCCTGCAATTCCTGCCAGGTGTGCTGTCGGTGCTGTACTGGCCGACCGCCAATCGTCGGGGGTTCATCGCCGGTCTGCTGGCAGGGATTGTGGTGTGGGTCGTGACCATGCTGTTGCCGCTGGTCGGCAATCTGCAGGGTTTCTATATTCCGCTGCTGAACATGATCTACGTGCTGGACGACACCAGTTGGCACATGGCGGCCATCGCCTCGCTGGCGGCCAACGTCCTGATGTTCACGCTGATTTCGCTGTTCACCAATGCCAGCCCCGAAGAGGCCAGCGCCGCCGAAGCCTGCGCTGTGGACAACGTACGTCGCCCGCAGCGCCGCGAATTGCACGCAGCCTCGCCGCAGGAATTCGCCACGCAGCTGGCTAAACCGCTGGGCGCCAAGGCTGCGCAGAAAGAAGTCGAACAGGCCCTGCGCGACCTTTATCTGCCATTCGACGAGCGCCGCCCTTATGCCTTGCGCCGCCTGCGCGACCGGATCGAAGCCAACCTCTCCGGCCTGATGGGCCCGAGCGTCGCCCAGGACATGGTGGAAACCTTCCTGCCGTACAAGGCTGGCGGCGAAAACTACGTTACCGAAGACATCCATTTCATCGAAAGCCGCCTCGAGGATTACCACTCGCGTCTGACCGGGCTGGCCGCCGAACTCGATGCCCTGCGCCGTTACCACCGCCAGACCCTGCAGGAACTGCCGATGGGCGTCTGCTCGCTGGCCAAGGATCAGGAGATCCTGATGTGGAACAAGGCCATGGAAGAACTGACCGGGATTGCCGCGCAACGGGTGGTCGGCTCGCGCCTGAGCACCATCGCCAATCCGTGGAAAGATCTGCTGCAAGGCTTCATCCACCTGCCCGACGAACACTTGCACAAACAGCATCTGGCCCTCGACGGCCAGACCCGCTGGCTGAACCTGCACAAAGCGGCGATCGACGAGCCGCTGGCACCGGGCAACAGCGGCCTGGTGCTGCTGGTGGAAGACCTGACCGAAACCCAGATGCTCGAAGACAAACTGGTGCATTCCGAGCGTCTGGCCAGCATCGGTCGACTTGCAGCGGGTGTGGCCCACGAAATCGGCAACCCGATCACCGGCATCGCCTGCCTCGCGCAAAACCTGCGCGAAGAGCGCGAAGAGGACGGTGAGCTGACGGAAATCAGCGGCCAGATCCTCGAACAGACCAAACGCGTGTCACGCATCGTCCAGTCGTTGATGAGCTTCGCCCACGCCGGCAGCCATCAGCACAGCGACGAGCCCGTCTGTCTGGCGGAAGTGGCCCAGGACGCCATCGGCCTGCTGGCCCTGAACCGGCGCAATTTCGAAGTCCAGTTCTATAACCTGTGCGATCCCGATCACTGGGTCGAAGGCGACCCGCAGCGGCTCGCCCAGGTTTTGATCAATCTGCTCTCCAACGCCCGTGACGCCTCGCCTGCGGGCAGTGCGGTGCGGGTCAAGAGCGAAGCCGGCGAACACACGGTCGATCTGATCGTCGAAGACGAAGGCAGCGGTATTCCGTCGAGCATCATGGACCGATTGTTCGAACCCTTCTTCACCACCAAGGATCCTGGCGAAGGCACCGGTCTGGGCCTTGCACTGGTCTATTCCATCGTTGAAGAGCATTATGGACAAATCACCATCGACAGCCCGGCTGATGTTCAGAGCCAGCGCGGCACCCGTATCCGGGTGACATTGCCGCGCCATGTCGAAGCGACGTCCGCTGTGAACTGAGACCGTCGAGAGTATCGAATCAATGCCGCACATTTTGATCGTCGAAGACGAAACCATTATCCGCTCCGCCTTGCGCCGCCTGCTGGAACGCAACCAGTACCAGGTCAGCGAAGCCGGTTCAGTGCAGGAAGCACAAGAACGCTTCAGTATTCCCACATTCGATCTGATCGTCAGCGACCTGCGTCTGCCGGGCGCTCCGGGTACCGAGCTGATCAAGCTCGGCCAGGGCACACCGGTGCTGATCATGACCAGCTACGCCAGCCTGCGCTCGGCGGTCGACTCGATGAAGATGGGCGCGGTGGATTACATCGCCAAGCCTTTCGACCACGATGAAATGCTGCAGGCTGTCGCGCGGATCCTGCGCGATCGCCAGTCGGCGCCCGCCGTCGGCGAAGCAGCTCCGGCCAAATCGGCCAATGGCAGCGGCAAATCCGCGATCGATAACAGCAATGGCGAAATCGGCATCATCGGCTCGTGTCCGCCGATGCAGGATCTTTACGGCAAGATCCGTAAGGTCGCGCCGACCGATTCCAACGTATTGATCCAGGGTGAGTCCGGTACCGGTAAAGAGCTGGTGGCCCGTGCCCTGCATAACCTGTCGAAACGCGCCAAGGCGCCGATGATCTCGGTGAACTGCGCCGCCATTCCGGAAAGCCTGATCGAGTCCGAACTGTTCGGCCACGAGAAAGGCGCGTTCACCGGTGCCAGCGCCGGTCGCGCCGGTCTGGTGGAAGCGGCGGACGGCGGCACGCTGTTCCTCGACGAAATCGGCGAGTTGCCGCTGGAAGCCCAGGCTCGCCTGCTGCGCGTGTTGCAGGAAGGCGAAATTCGCCGGGTGGGCTCGGTCCAGTCGCAAAAGGTCGATGTTCGCTTGATCGCGGCGACCCACCGCGACCTCAAGAGCCTGGCGAAAATCGGCCAGTTCCGTGAAGACTTGTACTACCGCCTGCACGTGATCGCGTTGAAACTGCCGGCCCTGCGCGAACGCGGCGCCGACGTCAACGAAATCGCCAATGCGTTCCTCGCTCGCCAGAGCGCCCGCATCAACCGCACCGACCTGAAATTTGCCGCCGATGCCGAACAGGCGATCCGGCACTATTCCTGGCCGGGTAACGTGCGGGAGCTGGAAAACGCCGTCGAGCGCGCGGTGATTCTGAGCGAAAGCCCGGAAATCTCTGCCGACCTGCTGGGTATCGACATCGAGCTGGGCGATCTGGAGGACGACGAATTCATCGGCCTGCCGGCGCAAACGGCCGGTAACGCCAGCAACAGCAGCCACGAACCGACCGAAGACCTGTCACTGGAAGACTACTTCCAGCATTTCGTACTCGAGCATCAGGACCACATGACCGAGACCGAACTGGCGCGCAAACTGGGCGTCAGCCGCAAATGCCTGTGGGAACGTCGTCAGCGTCTGGGCATTCCACGGCGCAAGACCGGGGTCGCCAGCGAGAGCTGAACGTTACCTGTCGAGTGTGCGGGTTACCGTTGAAGAGGTGAAAAAACTGTTACCTCAGTCTTTTCACGTAACAGAAGCCGGGGTTATCGGTAACGAAACCCCGGCTTTTTTTCGCCCTGCGAAAACGGTTATATCGACCTAACCCCTTGTTTTATTGGGTTTCGCAAAAGTTGGCACGGCACCTGCTATATGTTTGGTACAAGAACAATAACAAGCAATGCACAAGACAATAAAAATAAGACGAATCGACTCACGCACAATAAAAACAAGACGGCGAGAGGCGCAGCTAACTGATTCTTTTGGAGAGGCGTTGTATTTGGGGCTATCCCCACGACCAGGCCGAGAACAACAAAAACTGTCTTAAGACAGAGCCTGTACTGGTTGGATCGCAAGATCACTGCAACACAGCGACCAAAGCAATCCGTTTGCTCTTGGCTCCCGATTGGGAGGGTCATGAAGGAAAAGCTTCATGGCGAGGGCACTCAACAAAAACAAGAAGCCCGAATCAATAATAAAAAGAGCACGCAACTACTTCTTGGGGAGCTTCGGCTCCCCTTGTAGTTTCTCCTTTCTGGAAAATCCCCCCTTCTGACGCATCTCCACCCCCTCTAGCCTGCGGCTTGCAGCGCAAAACGGCAGCGTCCTACACCATCCCTCGACTAAATGCTAGAATCCCGGCCCATCATGCGGTCATTCTCTGGTATGGCCGAACATTCCTTCAAACAGTGCATCCCATGCTGAAGAAGCTGTTCCAGTCATTCCGAACTCCCCTGCGTCGTACGCAACACATCCGTAGCACGCCTGAAGTCCTCAACAGCGGCCAACACTCGCTGCAGAAGGCGCAATTCAGCCGTTACGCGGTCAACATCGTCGAACGTCTGCAGGGCGCCGGCTACCAGGCCTACCTGGTTGGCGGTTGCGTGCGAGACATGCTGCTGGGCATCACGCCCAAAGACTTCGACGTCGCCACCAGCGCCACCCCCGAGCAGGTTCGCGCCGAATTCCGCAATGCGCGGATCATCGGCCGCCGGTTCAAGCTGGTACACATCCATTTCGGTCGCGAAATCATTGAAGTCGCGACCTTCCGCGCCAATCACCCGCAAAACGAAGACGACGAAGACAGCAACCAGTCTTCGCGCAACGAGAGCGGGCGTATTCTGCGTGACAACGTTTACGGCACCCTGGAAGAAGACGCGCAACGCCGCGACTTCACCATCAACGCCCTGTATTACGATCCGGTCAGCGAGCGCATCCTCGACTACGCCAACGGCGTACACGACATCCGCAATCACCTGATCCGTCTGATCGGCGACCCGAAGCAACGCTACCAGGAAGACCCGGTGCGGATGCTGCGGGCCGTGCGTTTCGCCGCCAAGCTCAATTTCGGTATCGAGAAGCACACCGTCCAGCCGATTCGCGAACTGGCGCCGATGCTGCGCGAGATTCCGTCGGCCCGCCTGTTCGAGGAAGTGCTCAAGCTGTTCCTCTCCGGTCATGGCGCGATCACGTTCGAGATGCTGGTCGACCTGCAACTGTTCGCGCCGCTGTTCCCGGCCAGTGCCGATGCGCTGGAACACAACCCGGAATATACCCACACGCTGATCAGCGAAGCACTGACCAACACCGACCTGCGGATCAAGCAGAACAAACCGGTAACCCCGGCGTTCCTGTTTGCTGCCCTGCTGTGGCCTGCCCTGCCGGCCCGAGTGCTACGTCTGCAAGAGCGCGGCATGCCGCCAATTCCAGCCATGCAGGAAGGCGCTCACGAACTGATCGCCGAACAGTGCCAGCGCATCGCGATTCCAAAACGCTTCACCATGCCGATCCGCGAGATCTGGGACATGCAGGAACGCCTGCCACGCCGCAGCGGCAAACGCGCCGACCTGCTGCTGGACAATCCGCGCTTCCGCGCCGGCTACGACTTCCTCCTGCTGCGTGAAAGCGCTGGCGAGCAGACCGATGGCCTGGGTGAATGGTGGACCGATTATCAGGACGCCAACGACAGCGAACGTCGCGACATGATCCGCGACCTCAGCGGCAAGGGCGATGACGCCAGTGGCGCACCGCGCAAGCGTCGCCGCAGCAGCGGCTCCAAACGCAAACGCGCTGGCGCACCGAGCGCCACGGGCGAATAAGGCATGGAACGCATCTACATCGGCATGGGCAGCAACCTGGCTGACCCGGCCGAACAACTGCGCAGCGCGGTCGACGCGCTGGGGCAATTGCCCGAGACCGAACTGGTCGGCGTATCTGCCTTCTACCAAAGCGACTCGCTGCTGCCGGGCCAACCGCGTTACACCAACGCGGTTGCCGCGCTCGACAGCGCGCTCGCCCCGCTTGATCTGCTCGATGCCTTGCAGGCGATCGAAAACGATCAGGGCCGCGAACGCCTTGAGCGCTGGGGCCCACGCACGCTGGATCTGGACATTCTGCTGTTCGGTGATCGCCTGATCGACGAACCGCGCCTGAAAGTCCCGCATTACCACATGCAGGAACGCGCGTTCGTTCTCTATCCCCTGGCCGAACTGGCGCCCGAAGATCTGCGCCTGGCCGATGGCCGCACCCTTGCCGATCTTCTCGCAGCCTGCCCGTTCGTCGGCCTAGAACGCCTCTCTCACGCCTGATACAAACCGCTGATGCGGGAGCCAACCGGCTCCCGCATTTTGCGTTCTTGTAGGACAAAAAACCCGCAGATCAGGCCCGCCGGCCCGCTGAATCGCATCAGTAACGCCGGTAACACTCCCCTCGTAACAATGCGGTAACACATGCAATTGACTTCCTGAGGCCTCATCACGACTATAGGCGTCCCGCTGCCGCCAACCCGGCATACAAGGGCGCAATCCAGGCCTTATAAGCACGACAAAAGAGCGTGCGCCTGAATAGATGACGAATCACGCGCGTTACTCGCAGTAGTTTCCAAAGCGCCTGAACGAGGATTTCTTACATGCCAGCCATCACCCTGACCACGCTCCAGAGCCTCAAGCAGAAAGGTGAAAAGATCACCATGCTGACCTGCTATGACGCGACCTTCGCCCACGCCTGCAACGAGGCCGGTGTCGAAGTGCTGCTGGTGGGCGACTCCCTCGGCATGGTCCTGCAGGGTCACGACAGCACCCTGCCCGTGACCACCGCAGAAATGGCCTACCACGTTGCCAGCGTCAAACGCGGCAACTCTGATGCCTTGATCCTGGCCGACCTGCCGTTCATGGCCAACGCCACCCTCGAGCAAACCATGACCAACAGCGCCCTGCTGATGCAGGCCGGCGCGCACATGGTCAAGGTCGAAGGCGCCTTGTGGCTGGCGGATTCGATCCGCCTGCTGGCCGAACGCGGTGTGCCGGTCTGCGCCCACATGGGCCTGACCCCGCAAGCCGTGAACATTCTCGGTGGTTATAAAGTGCAAGGTCGCAACGAGAACCAGGCACGCCAGATGCGCGCCGACGCGATCTCGCTGGAACAGGCCGGTGCAGCCATGCTGCTGCTCGAATGCGTGCCGAGCGAACTGGCGGCTGAAATCAGCCAGGCCGTGAAAATCCCGGTGATTGGCATTGGCGCCGGTTCGAATACCGACGGTCAGGTCTTGGTGCTGCACGACATGCTCGGCCTGTCGATCAGCGGCCGTGTGCCGAAATTCGTGAAGAACTTCATGCAGGGTCAGGACAGCATCCAGTCCGCGCTGAAGGCTTACGTCAGTGAAGTCAAAGCCACCACTTTCCCCGGGATCGAACACGGATTCTCTGCATGAACACCGTCAAAACCGTACGTGAACTGCGCGCCGCCGTGGCGCGCGCCCGCAGTGAAGGCAAGCGCATCGGCTTCGTGCCGACCATGGGCAACCTGCACAGCGGCCACATTGCCCTGATCACCAAGGCCACCCAGCGCGTGGACTTCGTGGTCGCGAGCATTTTCGTCAACCCGCTGCAGTTCGGCGCCGGCGAAGACCTCGACAAATACCCGCGCACCTTGGCGGCGGATCAGGAAAAACTGCTGGAAGCCGGCTGCGATCTGCTGTTCGCCCCGACCGTCGAGGAAATGTACCCCGACGGCATGGCCGGGCAGACCCGGGTCAGCGTGCCGCAACTGTCCGAAGGCCTGTGCGGCGCCAGCCGTCCGGGGCACTTCGAAGGCGTGGCGACGGTGGTCAGCAAGCTGTTCAACATGGTCCAGCCGGACCTGGCGATCTTCGGCCAGAAAGACTTCCAGCAACTGGCGGTAATCCGCGCGCTGGTGCATGACCTGAACATGCCGATCCAGATCATTGGCGAGCCGACCGTACGCGCCGCCGACGGTCTGGCGCTGTCGTCGCGCAACGGTTTCCTCAGTGAAGAACAGCGCGCTGTGGCGCCGGTGGTCTATCGCACCCTGAGCAGCATTGCCGAGTCGATCAAGCAAGGTGAACGCGACTTCCCTGCCCTGATCCAGGCGCAACGCCAGCAACTGGAAGCCGCCGGCCTGCGCCCGGATTATCTGGAGATCCGCCACGCCCTGACCCTGCGCCCGGCAACGGCCGAGGATCGCGATCTGGTGATTCTGGTCGCGGCCTTCCTCGGCACCACCCGGTTGATCGACAACCTGCACCTGAATCTCGATACCCCCGCCTGAACACCGGCAAGCGCTGTGGGAGCAACCCCGCTCCCACAGCGTTTGCACGCGCTTCCAGACCGTATTGCTGAGCACCTGCCCATCGGGCAAACTTCCTGCCGTTCGACGCCACGCGATAAGCAGGGACTTGCTCGCATTACTCGCCGTCTGTCGGCCCCGTCTGTTATCAATGTTAAAAAAGTACCGAAAACAGGTCAGACAAAGCCAAGACAGATCGCGGCGCTGGGTTTACTGTATTCGCCCTGCGCCCAAGTAATCGTGTCGACGCAGTTGCCCCCTCGCCCAAACATGGCGGGGAGGTCTTTTCAGAGTTCAAAAGGCCGTTCAAGTAAAAAGGAAAACCGCAGCGATGGCGTACTACCGCACTCCTCATGACGTTACCGCTCTGCCTGCCTGGCAAGCGTTGAAAGATCACCGCCAAGCCATGCAGGATTTCAGCATGCGCGAAGCCTTCAACGCCGATCCGCAGCGCTTCAATCAGTTCACCCTCAGCAGCTGCGGACTGTTTCTCGACTATTCGAAGAATCTGATCAACGCCGAGACCCGCAATCTGCTGGTGGGTCTGGCCAACGAAGTCGATCTCAAGGGCGCGATCAAGGCGCTGTTCGACGGCGAAATCGTCAACTCCTCCGAAGGCCGCCCGGCGCTGCACACCGCCCTGCGTCGCCCGGTCGGCGACAAGCTGTCGGTCAACGGCGTCAACGTGATGCCTGAAGTACACAAGGTCCTGAACCAGATCACCGATCTCGTGGGCCGCATCCACGACGGTCTGTGGCGCGGTTACACCGAGAAGCCGATCACCGACGTGGTGAACATCGGCATCGGCGGCTCGTTCCTCGGCCCCGAGCTGGTCTCCGAAGCCCTGCTGTCCTACGCCCAGAAAGGCGTGCGTTGCCATTACCTGGCAAACATCGACGGCAGCGAATTCCACGAGCTGACGCAAAAACTGCGCGCCGAGACCACGCTGTTCATCGTTTCGTCGAAATCGTTCAACACCCTCGAAACCCTGAAAAATGCCCAGGCCGCACGCGCCTGGTACCTGGCCCAGGGTGGTTCGGAAGCCGAGCTGTATCGCCACTTCATCGCCGTATCGAGCAACAATGCCGCCGCCGTGGCCTTCGGTATCCGCGAAGAAAACATCTTCCCGATGTGGGACTGGGTCGGCGGTCGTTACTCGCTGTGGTCGGCCATCGGCCTGCCAATCGCGCTGGCCATCGGCATGTCCAACTTCAAGGAACTGCTGTCCGGTGCCTACACCATGGACCAGCATTTCCAGAGCGCGCCGTTCGAACAGAACATGCCGGTACTGCTGGCCCTGCTCGGCGTGTGGTACGGCAACTTCTGGGGCGCGCAAAGCCACGCGATCCTGCCGTACGACCACTACCTGCGTAACATCACCAAGCACTTGCAACAGCTGGACATGGAATCCAACGGCAAGAGCGTGCGTCAGGACGGCACCCCGGTGTCGACCGACACTGGCCCGGTGATCTGGGGCGGCGTCGGTTGCAACGGTCAGCACGCTTATCACCAGTTGCTGCACCAAGGGACCCAACTGATCCCGGCCGACTTCATCGTGCCGATCGTCAGCTTCAACCCGGTCTCCGACCACCATCAGTGGCTGTACGCCAACTGCCTGTCGCAGAGCCAGGCGCTGATGCTCGGCAAGACCCTGCCGGAAGCCGAAACCGAACTGCGTGACAAGGGCATGAGCGAAGACCAGGTGCAGAAACTCGCACCGCACAAGGTGATCCCGGGCAACCGTCCGAGCAACACCCTGGTGGTCGAGCGCATCAGCCCGCGTCGTCTCGGCGCACTGGTGGCGATGTACGAACACAAAGTCTTCGTGCAAAGCGTGGTCTGGGGCATCAACGCCTTCGACCAGTGGGGCGTGGAGCTGGGCAAGGAACTGGGCAAAGGCGTGTACAACCGCCTGGTCGGCAGCGAAGAAACCGCCGCTGAGGACCCGTCCACCCAAGGCCTGATCAACTACTTCCGCGGCCGTCACCGCGGCTGATCCCGCCCTGAACACACCCCCTCGCCATGAGGGGGTGTTTGTTTACAGGTATTGAACCCTCTCCGCTCTCGGCGCATCTTTATCCTTGTCGCACAACAAGAATAAGGAACCGTCATGTTCGATATCAGCACGTTCCCCAAAGCCGATGCCGTCCGCCGGGCTGCACAGTTGAGTCAGGACGACTACCAGCGCCTGTACCGCGAATCCATTGAACACCCCAGCACCTTCTGGGCCGAACAGGCCACCCGCTTCCTCGACTGGAGCACGCCGTGGCAGACCGTCCAGCGCTATGACCTGAAGACCGGCCAAGCCGCCTGGTTTGCCGGTGGCAAGCTGAACGTCAGCTACAACTGCATCGACCGCCATCTGGAAAAGCGCGGCGATCAGACCGCAATCCTCTGGGAAGGCGACGACCCTGCCGAATCGACGCAAATCACCTACAGCAAACTCCATCACCACGTCTGCCGCCTGGCCAACGTGCTGAAAAGCCGTGGCGTGAAAAAAGGCGACCGGGTGTGCATCTACATGCCGATGATCCCCGAAGCGGCCTACGTCATGCTCGCCTGCGCGCGGATCGGCGCGATTCATTCGGTGGTGTTTGGCGGCTTCTCTCCGGATTCCCTGCGCGACCGCATTCTCGACGCCGACTGCCGCACCGTGATCACCGCCGACGAGGGCGTGCGCGGTGGCAAATTCGTGCCACTGAAACAGAATGTCGACAAGGCCCTGCAGAGTTGCCCGAATGTCAGCACCGTCGTGGTGGTCGAGCGTACCCAGAACAAAGTCGACTGGGTCGAAGGCCGCGACCTCTGGTATCACCAGGCCGTGCGCGACGTCAGCGACGATTGCCCGCCAGAACCGATGGACGCCGAAGACCCGCTGTTCATCCTCTACACCTCCGGCAGCACCGGCAAACCCAAGGGCGTGTTGCACACCACCGGCGGTTACCTGCTGCAAGCGGCGATGACCTTCAAGTACGTCCTCGATTACCGCGACGGCGAAGTGTTCTGGTGCACCGCCGACGTCGGCTGGGTTACCGGCCACAGCTATATCGTCTACGGCCCGCTGGCCAACGGCGCCACCACACTGATCTTCGAAGGCGTGCCGAGCTACCCGAGTACTTCGCGGTTCTGGCAGGTGATCGACAAACACAAGGTCAACATCTTCTACACCGCCCCCACCGCCCTGCGCGCATTGATGCGTGAAGGCGCCGGGCCCTTGCAGGAAACGTCGCGACAAAGCCTCAGATTGCTCGGCAGTGTCGGTGAGCCGATCAACCCGGAAGCGTGGGAATGGTATTTCAACGTCGTAGGCGAACAGCGCTGCCCGATTGTCGATACGTGGTGGCAGACCGAAACCGGCGGCATCATGCTCAGCCCGCTGGTCAGCGCCCAGCGGATCAAACCGGGCTGCGCCACCCAGCCGATGTTCGGCGTGCAACCGGTGCTGCTCGATGAGCACGGCAAGGAGATCAAGGGCGCCGGCAGTGGCGTACTGGCGATCAAGTCGAGCTGGCCGGCGCAGATCCGCAGCGTTTACGGCGATCCGCAGCGCATGGTCGACACCTACTTCAAGCCCTACCCCGGTTACTACTTCACCGGCGACGGTGCCCGTCGTGACGAGGACGGCGATTACTGGATCACCGGGCGCATCGATGACGTGATCAATGTCTCCGGCCATCGCATCGGTACCGCCGAGGTGGAAAGTGCGCTGGTGCTGCACGACAGCATTGCAGAGGCCGCCGTGGTCGGTTATCCCCACGACGTCAAAGGTCAGGGGATTTATGCGTTCGTCACACCGATGAATGGCACCGAGCCCAACGATGAGCTGAAGAAAGAACTGCTGGCCCACGTCAGCAAGGAAATCGGCAGCTTCGCCAAACCGGACCTGATCCAGTGGGCCCCGGCCCTGCCGAAGACCCGCTCGGGCAAGATCATGCGGCGGATCCTGCGCAAGATCGCCTGCAACGAACTCGACAGCCTTGGCGACACTTCGACTCTGGCGGATCCGAGCGTGGTGCAGGGCTTGATCGATAAACGCCTGAACCAGTAAGGCCGCAAAAGCATCGCGAGCAGGCTCGCTCCCACAAGGACTTATGATCGTCTGTGGGAGCGAGCCTGCTCGCGATGGGAACCCCTCGATTGCCTGCCAAACTGCTAAACTCCCGCGCCCCGATTCCCTCCAGCAAGGCGCCCGCATGTCTTCCTTGAACCTGGCGCTGCGCGCCGCCCTCGATCAACGCCAGGATCTGCTCGCCGAGCTGCACCGCCAAGGCACCGACTGCTATCGGCTGTTCCACGGCAGCCAGGAGGGTGCCGGCGGCCTGACCATCGACCGCTACGGCCCGCAACTGATGGTGCAAAGTTTCCACCAGACCCTGGCACGCGAAGACCTGCTGCAACTGCACGCCATGGTCAACCAGACCCTGGGCCTTGAAACCCTGTTGGTCTACAACGACCGCTCCCGTGGCAACTCGCGAATCGACCGTGAAGACAGCGTCTACCGCGCCGACGACGCCGCGCTGGCCGATCTGGTCGGCCACGAATGGGGCCTGAATTATCGTGTGCGCGGACGCCATGCCGGACAGGATCCGCTGCTGTTCCTCGACCTGCGCAACACCCGCGGCTGGGTCAAGGATCACGCCAAGGGCAAAAGCGTGCTCAACCTGTTTGCCTACACCTGCGGCGTCGGCCTCAGCGCAGCAGCCGGCGGTGCACGTGAGGTGTGCAACCTGGATTTCGCCGAGGGCAATCTGGCGGTGGGGCGCGAGAACGGTCAGCTCAATCCGCACCTGCCGGCCATGGAGTTCATCCAGTCCGACTACTTCCCGGCGATCCGCCAACTCGCCGGCCTGCCGATCAGTCAGCGTCGCGGGCAGAAACTGCCGAGCTATCAGCGCCTGGAACAGCGCCAGTACGATCTGGTACTCCTCGACCCGCCCGCGTGGGCCAAGAGCGCGTTTGGCACCGTCGACCTGCTGCGCGATTATCAAAGCCTGCTCAAGCCGGCCCTGCTGACCACCGCCGAAAATGGCGTGCTGATCTGCTGCAACAATCTGGCGAAAGTCAGCATGGACGACTGGCGCGAACAAGTGCTGCGCTGCGCCGAAAAAGCCGGGCGGCCGGTGCGTGAATGGAGCGTGATGACTCCGGGCCGGGACTTCCCGTCGATGGATCAACAACCGCCGTTGAAGACACTGATTCTGCAGCTCTGATCTTTACCCATGCAGGAGCAGCCTTCGGAAGCTCCTACAGAAATTGCAGACAAATCTGAACAATCCTGTCTCGTGCGATGTACTTCGGAACCGGAATCGCGTGCCATACTCCAAGGCACTCCGATTCAGACAGATGAAGCCGCACATGCCCAAAGGATTGATTCGCGCGATTGGCGCCCTGTTGACTGCCCTGGCCCTCTACAGCCTGCTGGGGTTCCTGATTTTGCCGGGCATTGCGCTCAGGGTGGTGAATCAGCAACTGGCCAACTACGCCACGGTGCCGGCGCATCTGCAGCGCATCGAACTCAACCCGTTCAGCCTTGAACTCACGCTGTGGGGTCTGGTGATCGGCGAGCCGGGCAAGGAACAGGTCGGCTTCGAACGTCTGTATGCCAACCTGCAACTCGACAGCCTGTGGACCAAAGCCCTGCATCTGTCCGACATCGAACTGGAAAAATCCAAGACCGAAATCCTGTTCGCCAAGGACGGTCAGCTCAACCTTCTCGGTCTGTTCAAGCTCCCGGCCAGCGAGCCCACCCCGGCCGATCCCGACGCCAAACCGTTTCCGCTGCGCATCGACCGGATCCAGCTGGCTGGCGGCAACCTGCATTTTGTGGATGCGCGGCCCAGCGAGCCGATCGAGTTTCTCTACGACAAGCTCGACTTCGAGCTGAAAAACCTCAGCACCCTGCCCGAAGACAACGCCGACATGACCCTCGTCGCGATCGGCCCGGCCGGTGGGCAGATCGACTGGAAAGGCAATTTCACCCTGATCCCGATCGCCTCCGAAGGCACCCTCAAGATCACCGATGGCAAGATGAAAGCCTTCTGGCCTTACGTGCGCGACGCCGTGCCACTGGTGCTGGAAGAGGGTGTCGTCAGCTTGAGCACCGACTACAAGCTCAACCTGTCCAAGGAAACCGAACTGCTGCTGAGCAACGTCGCGGTCAACATCGCGCCGTTCGCGATCAAGGCGCCGGACGGACGTCAGCTGGCGAAACTCGAGCGTCTCGACGTCAGCGACACCACGGTGGACCTGGCCAAACAGCAAGTGGTGGTCGGCAAGATCCGCAGTCAGAAACTGGAAACCTGGGCGGCGCTGGAAGCGGACGGCAAACTGGACTGGCAAAAACTGTTCGCCAGCCAGCCATCGAAACCCGCTGCCAAAGCTGCAGCGGAGCCGAAAAGCACCCCGGCGGCCGCCGACTCGCCGAAACCTGAACCGACCGCGCCGAGCAAACCGTGGCAAGTGTTGATCAAGGACGTGCAACTGCGTGACTACAAAGTGCATCTGGCCGACCGTTCGGCGAAGCCGGAAGTCACCCTGGACGTCACCCCGCTGAACGTCGATCTGCAAAACTTCGACAGCCTCAACGGCTCGCCTTTCAACCTCAAACTCGATACCGGTCTGGGCAAGCAAGGCAAGATCAGCGCCGACGGCGTGGTCAATCTGGCCCCGGTCAGCGCGCAGCTCAACGTGAAAACCCAGGACATCGACCTGCGGGTCGCGCAGTCCTACATCAACCCGTTCATTCGTCTCGAACTGCGCAGCGGCATGCTCGGCAGCGACCTGAAAGTGAACCTGAAAAGCACTGACCCGCTGGCCCTCAGCGTCACCGGTCGTGCTCAGGTCGATCAGTTGCACACCCTCGACACCCTGAAAACCCGCGACTTTCTCAAATGGCAGCAGGTGGTGGTCGAAGGCCTGAACTATCAGCACGGCGACAGCCTGTCGATCGACAGGGTCAACCTGTTCCAGCCGTATGCGCGGTTCATGATCAACGATGATCGCACCACCAACATCGACGACCTGCTCATTCCGCAGCCGGCCGATTCCGGGGCGAAGACCGCCGCGGCGAAACCGGCGAGCAATGACAAACCGCTGGGTATTCACATCGGCGGCATCGCGATCAACGACGGCTCGGCCAACTTCGCCGACTTCAGCCTGACCCCCAACTTTGCCACCGCGATCCAGCAGCTCAACGGCCAGATCGGCACCATCGACAGCCGTCAGGCGAAACCGGCCAGCGTCGACATCAAGGGCAAGGTCGACCGCTATGCGCCGGTGACCATCAAGGGCGCGGTCAACCCGTTCGACCCGATGGCCAGTCTCGACATCGCCACCAGTTTCAAACGCGTCGAGCTGACCACCCTGACGCCCTACTCCGGCAAGTTCGCGGGCTACCGGATCCGCAAGGGCCGGCTCAACCTCGATTTGCATTACCTGATCACCAAAGGCCAGCTCAAGGCCGAGAACAAAGTGGTGGTCGAGCAGCTGCAACTGGGTGAGAAAGTCGACAGCCCGGACGCCGTGAGCCTGCCGTTGAAATTGGCGATCGCCCTGCTCAAGGATGTCGACGGCAAGATCTCCATCGAGCTGCCGGTGACCGGCGACCTGAACAACCCGCAATTCAGCGTGATGCCGATTGTCTGGCAGACCCTGCGCAACCTGATCGTCAAGGCTGCCGCCGCGCCGTTCAAGCTGATTGGCGGTCTGGTCAGCGGTGGTGGTTCCGAAGACCTCGGCACCGTGTCCTTCGCGCCGGGTTCCAGCGACCTGAGCAAAGACGCCGAAGCGGCGCTGGTGAAGCTGTCGCAAGCGCTGAAGGAGCGTCCGGCCCTGCGCCTGGAAATCGAAGGCACCGCGGCAAAAAGCAGCGACGGTCCGTTGCTCGCAGAACAGCGCCTGGAACGTGAATACCAGTACAACTACTACAAGATGCTCCAGCGCCGGGGCGACAAGGTGCCGGCTCAGGCTTCGCTGATTCAGGTACCGGATAACGAAAAAGGCCCGCTGCTTGAGGGCATCTATCGCACCCGTCTGAAAACCCAGCCACCGGCCGAATGGAAGGATCTGGGCAAGGAAGAACGCACGGCGAAAATGCGTGCCGACGTGATCAAGTTCTGGAGCTCCAGCGACGTGCTGTTGCGCCAGCTCGGTCAGGACCGTGCAAGCAGCATCAAGGACTACCTGGTGGATAAAGGCCAACTGGCCGACGATCGCGTGTACTTCATCGACGCCAATCTCGGCGAAGCGGAGAGCGACGGGCGAGTGGTGACGCAAATGCATCTGGATGCCGAGTGATGAACCGAAACTGGCTGACTGCAATGGGGCTGGCATTGATCGCCAGCCAGGCTGCGGCGTCCGATACCCTGCGCTGCGGCAGCCAACTCGTCAGCCTTGGCGACCGCGCCAGCGAGGTGCTGCAAAAATGTGGTGAGCCGGTTGGTCGCGATCTGCTCGGTTACAAACGCAGCGCCAACCGTCGTGAAGAGTTTCAGGTCGAGGAATGGACCTACGGCCCGAGCAACGGCATGTATCAATACCTGCGCTTTGAAGGCAATCGCCTGAAGCAGATCAACAGCAAACGCGGCAATTGACCTTCCCCGCCTTTTCCGGCCCCTGAATAGAACAGGCCCCGACACATGTGCCGGGGCCTGTAATGGCCACATTCCGTGTGGCCGGTCGCATGAACTCTAAAGTGCGGCAGACGTATTGCTCGGCCCGCCTGTCGCGTCTTCTCCCGGTTCAGGCGAGAAGTCTTGCCTTACTCGGCTTTCAGGCCGTCAGCGGAGACCGCTTTCACGCCTTTGATTTTCTTGGTGATGTTCACTGCGGTGGTTTTCTGAGCCTCGGTGATAGCGACGTCAGAAGACAGGGAAACCACACCTTTGTTGGTTTCGACTTTGATGTCGGTACCAGGAATGCCTTTTTCGGTTACCAGGTCGCTTTTGACTTTGGTAGTGATCCAGGTATCGGAAGTAGCTTCTTTAGCCTTGGTGACTTCACCGGCAGCCAAAGTCATTGGAGCCTGAGTGGTCTGGGTCGATTGAGCAAATGCACCGGAAGCCATGGTCAGGGTCAGCGCGGTAGCAGCAGCGGCAGTGATAGCGAACTTCTTCATACGAGTAACTCCTGTTTTTCTGGAAAGTCTGCTGCGTGTCTTGTCAGCAGGGTTACCGTAGATATTGCGAACGTTGTGCCAACTTTTAAAATCTTAATAATCCCTTATAAATCAACAACTTAAAAACTATGAATATTTTCGGAATCATGCAAATTGCATGACCGGTGAAATATTTACATGCAAGTTGCGGCTTTTCGAAAAGTTCCTAAAGCACTGAAATTATTGAAGCTTTTGCCAGGTAGTCGACATAACGAAAATGCCCCGCAGAGCGGGGCATCGTTCGGACTTCCAAATGGATCAGGTACCGCTTGCTGTACAGCCTTTAGGGGAGTAGTCCGGCGCAACGGTCGTTGCACACGACCAGCCGTTGGCAGCGGTTCGTGTGAGCGTGATGGTTTTGCCCACCACCGGTGCCGGCGCATTGGCCAGCGTACAAACGATGGTGCCCGCTCCATCTGCAGCTGTCCCCGAGGCGGTCAGTGCACAGTTGGAGGTGGTAGTGCCCGCATCGCCTTTAACGGCAGCCAGCGTGGGGTTCGTCCCTTGATTGATGATGTCTTCGAACGGCACTTTCATCGCCGAGATTTCGGCCAGCCCCGCCGTCACCTTCGACCGCGCCTGATATTTGGAGTACTGCGGCAGCGCCACAGTCGCGAGAATACCGATGATCGCCACAACGATCAGCAGCTCGATCAGAGTGAAACCTTGTTGTTTCTTCATAGACACGCTCCATGCATGAGTCGGAATCTCATGATCTGAAATGGACTCAGCACAGCCCGTGCCAAGGGCTCGCAGCCCCGGCCTGCTGGGCGTGAACCGGACGTCGTGCCGATTCCTACAGCCCGTAACCGCACTATCTGACACTTTTTGTCACCTGCACCCCGGGTGTTTGGCGCTGTCACTTGACTAGGCTATAAGTCATGAACGGCAAGCACGTGGAAACCCCATGAATGACATCGCTCTGAGCGGTCTGGCCAAACAACTGGTCCAGGCCGAATTGCTCACGGAAAAGAGTGCCCAGCAGGCCTGGCAGCAGGCGCAGCGCAATCGCCTGTCGCTGGTCAGTTACCTGGTGCAGAACAAACTGGTGAAGAGCTGGCAGGTCGCCGAAATAGCCTCGGAGCATTTCGGCATGGCATTTCTCGACCTCAACTGTCTCGACAAGGAAACCCAGCCCAAGGGCCTGGTCAGTGAAAAACTGGTGCGCCAGCACCACGCCCTGCCCCTCTGGCGGCGCGGTAACAAACTGTTCGTGGGGATTTCCGACCCGAGCAATCACCAGGCGATCAATGACATTCAGTTCAGCACCGGGCTGAGCACCGAAGCCATTCTGGTCGAAGACGACAAACTCACCGACGCCATTGAAAAATTCTTCGACACCCACGCCACCGGCCTGGAGGAGATGGCCGATGTCGACCTCGACGGGCTGGACATCGAGTCGGCCGACGACAGCAGACAGGACACCCTCGGCGGAATCGACGCCGACGATGCTCCGGTGGTGCGCTTCGTGCACAAGATGCTGCTGGACGCGATCAAGAGCGGCTCATCCGACCTGCATTTCGAGCCTTACGAAAAGAACTACCGGGTGCGGGTGCGTACTGACGGCATTCTGCGGGAGGTGGCCAAGCCGCCGATTCAGCTCGCCGGGCGCATTGCCGCGCGCCTGAAGGTCATGGCCAGCCTCGACATTTCGGAGCGGCGCAAACCCCAGGACGGGCGGATCAAGATGCGCCTGTCGAAGAGCAAGTCGATCGATTTCCGGGTCAACACCCTGCCCACGCTCTGGGGCGAGAAAGTGGTGATGCGGATCCTCGACCCCTCCAGCGCCCAGATCGGCATCGATGCCCTCGGCTACGAGCCGGAACAGAAAGACCTGTACATGGCCGCCCTCAAGCAGCCGCAAGGCATGATTCTGGTAACCGGCCCCACCGGCTCGGGCAAGACCGTGTCGCTGTACACGGGACTGAACATCCTCAATACCGTCGACATCAACATCTCCACCGCCGAAGACCCGGTGGAGATCAACATGGAAGGCATCAACCAGGTCAACGTCAATCCGAAGCAGGGGCTGGACTTCGCCCAGGCCCTTCGCTCGTTCCTGCGCCAGGACCCGGACGTGATCATGGTCGGCGAAATCCGCGACCTCGAAACCGCCGAAATCGCGATCAAGGCCGCCCAGACCGGTCACCTCGTGCTGTCCACCCTGCACACCAACAGCGCAGCAGAGACCCTCACCCGCCTGCACAACATGGGCATTCCCGGCTTCAACATCGCGACCTCGGTGAGCCTGATCATTGCCCAGCGTCTGGCGCGAAAACTCTGCAGCCACTGCAAGAAACCCATCGAGATCCCCCGCGAAACCCTGATCAAGGAAGGTTTCCCCGAGGAACGCATCGGCCATTTCACGATCTATGAGCCCGCCGGTTGCGATCACTGCAACGGCGGGTACAAGGGTCGCGTGGGGATTTATGAAGTGGTGAAGAACACCCCCGAACTGCAACTGCTGATCATGGCCGAAGGCAACTCACTGGAAATCGATATACAGATGCGCCGGGACGGCTTCAACGACCTGCGCACCTCGGGCCTGATCAAGGCCATGCAAGGCATCACCAGCCTTGAAGAAATCAACCGGGTCACCAAGGACTGAACATGGCGGTCAAGGCAGCGAAAATCAGCATCTACGCCTGGGAAGGTACGGACCGCAAAGGCAGCAAGGTGACCGGCGAGTTGAGTGGCCAGAACCCCGCACTGGTCAAGGCCCAGTTGCGCAAGCAAGGCATCAACCCCGGGAAGGTGCGCAAGAAATCCGCCTCGTTGCTGAGCTTCGGCAAGCGCATCAAGGCCCAGGACATTGCCCTGTTCACCCGGCAAATGGCGACCATGATGAAGGCGGGCGTACCGCTGTTGCAGTCGTTCGACATCATTGGCGAAGGCTTCGAGAACCCGGCCATGCGCAAACTGGTCGACGAGGTGAAACAGGAAGTCGCCGCCGGCAACAGCTTCGCCGCCGCGCTGCGCAAGAAGCCTCAGTATTTTGACGAGTTGTACTGCAACCTGGTGGATGCCGGTGAACAGTCCGGCGCGCTCGACACCCTGCTGGAACGGGTCGCGACCTATAAGGAAAAGAGCGAAAGCCTCAAGGCCAAGATCAAGAAGGCCATGACCTACCCGTCGGCCGTGGTGCTGGTGGCGGCGGTGGTTACCGGGATTCTGCTGGTCAAGGTGGTGCCGCAGTTTCAGTCGGTGTTCTCTGGCTTCGGTGCCGAACTGCCAGCCTTTACGTTGATGGTGATCAGCCTGTCCGAATTCATGCAGCAATGGTGGTGGGCGATTCTTGGTCTGCTGGTGGCCGGTTTTTTCGGCACCCGCCATGCCCTGAAAAAATCCCAGGCCATGCGCGACCGGCGTGACGCCTGGTTTCTCAAGCTGCCGCTGGTGGGCACGCTGATGTACAAGTCCGCAGTGGCGCGGTTCGCCCGGACCCTGTCGACCACCTTCGCAGCCGGCGTGCCGTTGGTTGAAGCGCTGGACTCGGTGGCCGAGGCCACCGGCAACGTGGTGTTCAAGCGCGCCGTGCTGCGTATCCGTCAGGACGTTTCCACCGGCATGCAGCTGAATTTCTCGATGCGCTCCACCGGCATCTTCCCGAACATGGCGGTGCAGATGACCGCCATCGGCGAAGAGTCCGGCGCACTGGACGAGATGCTCGACAAGGTCGCGGGTTTCTACGAGGACGAAGTGGACAACATGGTCGACAACCTCACCAGCCTGATGGAGCCGTTCATCATGGTGGTGCTCGGGGTGATCGTCGGCGGTCTGGTGGTGGCGATGTACCTGCCGATCTTCCAACTCGGCTCAGCGATCTGACATGCCTATCGACGAACTCTTCAGCCTGTGTCCGCTGGCCTTTATCTTCACTGCCTTGTTGCTGGGGCTGGTGGTCGGCAGTTTCCTCAACGTGTTGATCTGGCGCCTGCCGAAAATGCTCGAGCGTGAATGGCGTCAGCAGGCTCACGATGTTTTGGGACTGCCCGGTGAAGCGCCGTTGCCTACCTACAACCTGATGCTGCCGCACTCGCAATGCCCGCACTGTGGCCACCGGATCCGCGCGTGGGAAAACATTCCCGTGTTGAGTTACGTGTTCCTGCGCGGGCGTTGTTCAAGTTGCAGCGCACCGATCAGCAAGCGTTACCCGCTGACCGAACTGGCCTGCGGCCTGCTCTCGGCATTCATCGCCTGGCACCTGGGTTTCGGCTGGCCGGCGTGCCTGCTGATCGTGCTGACCTGGGGCCTGTTGGCCATGAGCCTGATCGACACTGAGCATCAATTGCTGCCCGACGTGCTGGTGCTGCCGCTGCTCTGGCTGGGGCTGATCGTCAACAGCTTCGAGCTGTTCGTGCCGCTGCACGACGCCCTGTGGGGCGCGGTGCTGGGTTACATGGCCCTGTGGTCGGTGTTCTGGCTGTTCAAGCTGATCACCGGCAAGGACGGCATCGGTCACGGCGATTTCAAGCTGCTGGCGCTGCTTGGGGCCTGGGGCGGCTGGCAGATTTTGCCGCTGACCATCCTCTTGTCCTCGCTGGTGGGTGCCGTGCTAGGGGTGATTTTGCTCAAGCTGCGGGACCAGAAAACCTCGACGCCGATCCCCTTCGGCCCGTATCTGGCAATTGCCGGCTGGATTGCCTTGCTCTGGGGTGGTCAAATAACCGGCTTCTATTGGCAGTTTGTCGGTTTGAAATGAATACCCCTGTGGAAAAACCCTGGATTCTCGGCCTGACCGGCGGCATCGGCAGCGGCAAAAGCGCTGCCGCCCAGCACTTCATCGATCTTGGCATCCACGTGGTGGACGCCGACCACGCGGCGCGCTGGGTGGTCGAACCGGGCCGTCCGGCGCTGGCGAAGATCGCCGAACACTTCGGCCCCGATGTGTTGCAGGCCGACGGCACGCTGGATCGTGCGGCCCTGCGCAAACTGATCTTTGAGGTGCCGGAGCAACGGCGCTGGCTCGAAGCGCTGCTGCATCCGCTGATCGCCGAGGAAATCGCCCATCATCTGGCGCTGGCACAATCGCCTTACGCGATTCTGGTCTCGCCGCTGCTGATCGAATCAGGGCAATACGCGATGACTCAGCGAATCCTGGTGATCGACGCCCCGCAACAACTGCAGATCGAACGCACCTTGCAGCGTGACCAGACCAGCGAACAGCAGGTTCAGGCGATCCTCAAGGCCCAGTCCAGCCGCGAAGACCGCGTCAGCCGTGCCGACGACGTGGTGGTCAACGACCGCGACCTCGCCTGGCTGCACAGCGAGGTCGAGCGCCTGCATCACTTTTACCTGACTTTATCCGGAGGCCAATCATGAGCCAGACCCCAACCGTCAACTGCCCGACTTGCGGCGCGCCCGTGGAATTCACCCCGGAAAACAAATACCGTCCGTTCTGCTCGGACCGCTGCAAACTGATCGACCTCGGCGCCTGGGCGTCGGAAGAGCACAAGATTCCGGTGGCCCCGGATGCCGAGGACGAACTGTTTTCCGGCGATTTCGACCCGCGTCACTGATCCCGCTCAGGGCCGCATGAAGCCGTAGTCCTGATCGTCGTCGAGGTTTTCCGCCAGAAAACGCAACTCGTCGGCCAGGTCTTCGGCATTGCGCACCGCCTTGCTCTGCTGCACCACCGCACTGAGCAAGGCGCGCAGGCTCAGGCCCGGATCGAATCCCACCTCCTGCGCAATCTCCAGACTCTGCCGGGTTTCCTGCCTCGCCCACTCGTACACGCTCATGCCGCTGCTCCTGAAGGGATTTGGCCGAGCATGAAATGCCGCGCGCAGAGTCGATTTGATGTGGATCAAGACTTGGGATCGTCGTCCTTCCACGGCGCCGAAAGGTAGCGCGTGCGGTTGAAGGTCTCCAGCCATTCCGGGCAGAACACCACCAAGGCGCTGACCACCATGCCGTTGATGAAGGCTTCGGGAAAAATCAGCAACCACAGGTAACCGATGAAATCTTCCAGCCATTCCGGCATGGCAAAGAGGCCGTCGTACCAGAGCAACGTCAGGCTCAGCGTCAGGCAGAACAACGCCGACAGCGCCGCGGCGAAAAAACCGGAACAGAAGATGTACACGAACGGATTGCGCGGCTGGGCGCGCTCGACCAGGATTGCCACGCATTCGGTGATCAGCACCGGCAACAGGATCAGCAAGGCGCCATTGACCCCGACGGCCACCAGGTCCTGACGCCCCAACAGCACCAGTCCCAGTTGCGCCACCAGTCCGCCGACGATCGCCAGCGGCCAGTCCAGCAGCAGCGTCACAGCCGTCATGCCGATGAAGTGGTAGGACACGCCGGTGTCGAAATCCCTGCGCACCAGCCACAGCAGAAACAACGCGAACACCGTGCCGAACAGCAAATGCTGACGGCGGTTATCGCTGAACAGCTCGACCCACGGTGCGCGGACAATCGCCCAGAGCAGCACCGGCAGGTAAATCAACCATCCCAGCAGCAGGCTCGCAGACGACAGCAGCTCGGCGCCGATCATGGGCGAGCCTGCTCCAGCGCCTCACGTAGTTCAGCCGCCTGGGTGTATTCGTGCCGGGCCAGCAAACGCCCGTCCTTGAGCTGCAGCCAGAGCACCGCGCCTTCGGCCCCGGGGTAGCGCGAGGCCACGCGACTTTCGCGATCAAGCAACACTCGATAGCTGTAGTCACGCATCGCCGGAACGGCGAACATCTTCGCGATCAGCGCCGGCATGCGCTGGATATCGGCGACAAACACCGCGTGCCGCGCCTCCAGATAGCCCTTGGGCTGATCGGCCATGGCTTGCTTGAGCAGTTTCGCACCGTCCATGTCACGCGCCACCAACAGCGTCGTAGTGCGGTCATCGAGAGTAAACGGCTGATCGTACTGGTCCAGCAGCGTCCAGGGTGCCAGTCGCTCACCTATTTCCAGCGCATGGGCCCATAGCGGAACGACAGCGAACAACAACAGCCAGCGAAATTTCACATTCAGCCCCTTTCATTCGACGTTAATACACGGTGCCCTCAGTCTACACCGCCCCTCCCGACTGCCCACTGATGCACTTTGCCGCGCGAACGCTTTCTGCTTGTCGCAATTGAACGCTAAGCTAGGGCCTATGGATGACTCAGATTATTTACGCCTGCTGACCATCGCGGCCGAGCAAGCCAACGCATTCCTGTCCAATGCCCGCAAATGGGAGCGTGAGCGTTGGGTCTGCCAGCGCCTGCTGCAAGGCTTGAACATTCCTTATCGTGCCGACGAATTCGCGCCCGCCGGTGAGCCGCCGGACGTTTTGTTTCGCGACGCCAATTTCGAGGTGTTTTTCGTCCTCGACGAAGGTCGTCGGCTGAACGACGAATGGCGCGATGAGCTGCAACGTCGGCGCAGTGCGTTTTCCCTCAGCCAACTGGTGAGGCGTGAAGCCAAGCCGCGGCGGATTCCGGCCAATGAATTTCTGCTGAGACTGGCGCCGACCTTGCGCAAGAAAGCGCACAACTACAAGGAACGCGGCATGGATCTCGGCGAGCTGGACATCATTGCCTTCGCCAGCCTCAAACGCGAAGTGCTCGACCTCAACAGCCATTTTCCGCCGCCCACCGAATATTTGCGTCAGGGCTGGCGTTCGCTGTCGCTGGTCGGGCCGACCTTTGCCCGGGTGTTGTTCGCCCATCCCGATGCCCCGGACTTTCTGCGCGGTAACCTGGGGCGCAGCATCGTGTTCGATGTCGGGATCAGCCTGTGACGCCACTTCAACAATTGATTGCCGATGTTCCGCAGACCGGATGCGTGCGCTGGATTGGCGTGCGCCCCGAGTCACGGGGGCCGATGCTTGCGCTCGATGCGGTGGAGGCGCGGCTTGAAGCCGGGCTCACTGGCGATCACGCTCGTCCCGGGGTGCGCAATGCGCGGCAGGTGACGCTGATTCAGTGGGAGCATCTGGCCGTGATCAGCGCCCTGATGGGCCGGTCGGCCGAACAACCGGTCACGCCTGAAGATCTGCGGCGCAATCTCGTTATAAGCGGGATCAACCTGTTCAGCCTCAAGGGGCGGCGCTTTCGCATTGGTCAGGCGATTTTCGAAACCACGGGCTGGTGCCAGCCGTGTGCGCGCCTGCAAAACAACCTTGGCCCCGGAACATTCCAGGCCGTGCGCGGGCATGGCGGAATCACCGCGCGAGTGTTACAAAGCGGGATCATTCGCCTCGGGGACAGTGTGTCTGTCGAACCGGTCCCGGACAGTGGCTATGCTGCGTTCAATCCCGGTTGAAAACCGCTGTAGCGTGTTCTCATTCAGTAACGTCTACCTGACGAGGCCTTTATGACCAGCCGCCTGAACCCCGAAGACCAGAAGCATGTCGAAGAGTACCTGCAGTTGTCCCAACACCGTGTCGAGCGCCGGCCATTCCGGCCGTGGATGCTCCTGGTGCTGGTGCTGGCAGTGACTATTGGTCTGGGCCTGTTGAGCCGACTTATCAGTTACCTGACGCTATGAGCTGCATCGCGCTCGCTCGGGTAGCCGTACCGATTTCCTTTCAAAACCTTGCGAGCTATCCCTATGTCCCATCGTATTGTCATTGTCGGCGGCGGCGCCGGCGGTCTGGAGTTGGCTACCCGTCTGGGTAAGACTCTGGGCAAACGCGGCACCGCCAGCATCATGCTGGTTGACGCGAACCTCACGCACATCTGGAAACCGCTTTTGCACGAAGTGGCCGCCGGATCGCTGAACTCTTCCGAAGACGAACTCAACTATGTCGCCCAGGCCAAATGGAACCACTTCGAGTTCCAGCTGGGGCGCATGAGCGGGCTCGATCGTGAGCAGAAGAAGATCCAGCTGGCCGCCACCTACGACGAAAACGGCGTTGAGCTTGTTCCGGCGCGGGAAGTGCCCTATGACTCGCTGGTGATCGCGGTCGGCAGCACCACCAACGATTTCGGCACCCAGGGCGCCGCGCAACACTGCCTGTTCCTCGACACCCGCAAACAGGCCGAGCGCTTCCACCAGCATCTGCTCAATCACTATCTGCGTGCTCACGCCGGGCAGACCGATGTGGTCCAGCAGATCAGCGTGGCCATCGTTGGCGCCGGCGCCACGGGTGTCGAACTGGCGGCCGAGCTGCACAACGCCGCCCATGAACTGGCGGCTTACGGTCTGGACCGAATCAAACCGGAAAACATGCACATCACCCTGATCGAAGCCGGGCCACGGGTGCTGCCAGCCCTGCCTGAGCGCATCAGCGGGCCGGTGCACAAGACTCTGGAGAAACTCGGGGTCAACGTGATGACCAACGCGTCGGTCAGTCAGGTCACCGCCGACAGCCTGATCACCGCCGATGGCAACGAGATCAAGGCCAGTCTGAAAGTCTGGGCCGCCGGGATCCGCGCACCGGGTTTCCTCAAGGACATCGACGGTCTGGAAACCAACCGCATCAATCAGCTGCAAGTGCTGCCGACGCTGCAGACCACCCGCGACGAAAACATTTTCGCCTTCGGTGACTGCGCCGCCTGCCCGCAACCGGGCTCGGATCGCAACGTTCCACCTCGGGCCCAGGCCGCGCATCAACAGGCCTCGCTGCTGGCCAAGTCGCTGAAACTGCGCATCGAAGGCAAGACCCTGCCGGAGTACAAGTACACCGACTACGGCTCGCTGATTTCGCTGTCGCGTTTTTCGGCGGTGGGTAACCTGATGGGCAACCTGACCGGCAGCGTGATGCTTGAGGGCTGGCTGGCGCGGATGTTTTACGTGTCGCTGTACCGCATGCACCAGATGGCACTGTACGGGCCGTTCCGCACGGCGATGCTGATGCTGGGCAGCAAGATCGGACGCGGCACCGAGCCACGCCTGAAGCTGCACTGATGTAATAACACCGTGGGGGCGGGCTCGCCCTCACGGTGTTTTGTCTTCTACTGTATCTGCCCCCTGCTTTCCCCACCTTCGCTTACAAACGTCCCGCTCCTCGACACAGACGCGATACACCGCCACCGCTTAATGGCCACACCCGAGCACAACTGCTCCGGCTTGATCGCCCTTAACGTGTGGTTGCGCAGTGCAACCGAAGGAGAATGCAATGTCCCGTACTTCGAAAATCGGCAAAAACTCCCTTGGCCTGGTCGGTGCCGTACTGGCCGGCGGCCTGATGCTGTCCGGCTCGGTGTTCGCCGCGCAACCGCTGGCCCAGGGCTACATGGTTGCCTCGGCTGAAACCTCGGTGAAAACCCCGGAAGGCAAATGCGGTGAAGGCAAATGCGGCGATGCGTCGATGGCCAAGACCGACACCGATGGCGACGGCAAGGTCTCGCGCGCCGAGTTCCTGAAGGTCGCGCCGAAGTCCGACTTCGACAAGATCGACACCAACCACGACGGCTTCATCGACGAGCAAGAGGCGTACAACAACGTCAAAGCCAATTTCGAAGCCAATGGCAAGAAAATGCCGAAAGGCCTGTTCGAACACCTGAAAGACCAGGATGGTGCCTGATTTTCAGCCTGCCCGACAAAACAAGCCGCGCGATCTCTGACGAGAAGCGCGGCTTTTTCACGCCTGCACTGATTACAGCTGGAAGCGCCGCACCATGCCCTGCAGGGCGTTGGCCAGTTGCGACAGTTCATGGCTGGATGCGTTGGTTTGATCGGCACCCGCCGCCGAGCGCACCGACAGATCGCGAATGTTCACCAGATTGCGGTCCACTTCCCGCGCCACCTGCGCCTGTTCTTCGGCGGCGCTGGCGATCACCAGATTGCGCTCGTGGATTTCGTGTACCGAGGCCGTGATCGTCTGCAACGCTTCACCAGCCCGCTCGGCCAGCACCAGCGTGGTGGCCGCCCGCGAGGCGCTGGCCTGCATCGACTCCAGCGCCAGGCTCGAACCGTTGCGCATGCCCTGCACCATCTGCTCGATTTCCTGGGTCGATTGCTGCGTGCGATAAGCCAGCGCCCGGACTTCATCGGCAACTACCGCAAATCCGCGCCCGCTCTCCCCGGCCCGCGCCGCTTCGATGGCAGCGTTGAGCGCCAGCAGGTTGGTCTGTTCGGCAATCGCTCGGATCACGTCCAGTACCTTGCCGATGTCCTGCGACTGATTGGCCAGTGATTGCACCAGCTCGCCGGTGTGTTCGACTTCGCTGGCCAGGGCGTTGATGGCACCGGCGGTTTCACTGACCCGCTCCTGGCCCAACTGTGCCGACTCGCTGGACTGGCGGGTAGCGTCGGACGTCGACACCGCATTGCGGGCAACTTCCTCGACCGCCGTGGTCATCTCGTTGACGGCGGTGGCGGCCTGTTCGATCTCGTTGTTCTGCTGTTGCAGCCCTTGCGTGCTGTCGTGGGTCACTGCGCTCAGTTCGTCGGAAGCGGTCGCCAGTTGCGTGGCCGAGCCACTGATGCCCTGCAGGGTTTCGCGCAGGTTCTGCTGCATGGTCGCCAACGCCTTGAGCAAGCGGCTGACTTCATCATTGCCGCGGGTTTCGATCGGACGGGTCAGATCGCCTCTGGCGACGTGCTCGGCAGCGTCGACGGCGGCGCTCAAGGGGCGAACGATGCTACGGGTCAGCAACATGGCCAGGGCCACGGTTGCCAACGCCGCCAGAGCGATGAACAAGGTCACGATGGTGCGCGAGGTTTCGTAGTGGGCGGCAGAGTTCTGGCTTTCGGCGGCGACCTGGCGGGCGAACAGATCGGCCAGATCGTTGAGTTGCTTCCCGGAGCCGTCGACCACGGTTTTCATGTCGACCAGCAGCAGCTTGGTCAGCTCATCGCGCTTGCCTTGCTCCGCGAGGGTGAACGACTGGGCGATGCCGGTGCGGTAGGCGGCGAAGGTTTTCTTGAACTGATCGTATAACTGCTGGCCTTCCGGGGTGGTCACCAGCCGGTCGTAGGCGGCGATTTTCTCGCTCAGTTCCTTGTCCCGGGTGTCCATCTGGCTGCGGTACGTGGCGATATTGGCTGGATCCTGGTCCAGCGCCATGCGCAAGGAGATGGTGCGGATGCGCAGCATGATTTCGCGGATCTCGTCGCCGCCGCGAATGCTCGGCAGCCACTGCGTCTCTACCGCCACTTCGCTGTCGCGGATGCTCGACATCTGCCCCAGCGCAAACACCCCGAGCAACGCCACGAGCACCGCAATCAGGGCAAAGCCCAGGGCGGCACGGGGAGCAATATTCAACTGACGAAGCAACATGACGAACGCCCTTTTTCTTGTATTGGCAGAATTCAGGAGCGCTTGATGCGGCAGGCCCCTTTCGTTAGCGGGCTATCGGCAAGTTGTATGACGACTTGAATGAAACATTTCCGCAGGGCAAAAAAAATCCCCGTATCTTTCGATACGAGGATTTTTAATATGGTCGGGGTAGGGGGATTCGAACTCCCGACATCCTGCTCCCAAAGCAGGCGCGCTACCGGACTGCGCTATACCCCGGTAAAAAAAAGGCGACCTTTCAAAGATCGCCTTCTTCGATCAGCGCTTTTGGCCTCTGATCTTAAGATTCGATCCCAGTATTACCTGGTTTCAAAAATGGTGGGTCGTGTGGGATTCGAACCTACGACCAATTGGTTAAAAGCCAACTGCTCTACCAACTGAGCTAACGACCCAAAAATGGTCGGGGTAAGGGGATTCGAACTCCTGACATCCTGCTCCCAAAGCAGGCGCGCTACCGGACTGCGCTATACCCCGGTTTGAAATTGGCTCCGTGACCAGGACTCGAACCTGGGACCCAATGATTAACAGTCATTTGCTCTACCGACTGAGCTATCACGGAACTACATATTTCAATTTACAACGGTGAAACTTGCAGCTTCTCGACATCGTTTTCGCATCGCTGCGTTCGTGTGTCTGAGGCGCGCTATTCTACAACCTAGAACACCTCTGTCAACCCCCTAAATTGCTTTCAAGTTAATGATTTGCAACTTATTTCAGATTTCTGCCCAGTGAGCTGAAACCGTGTTGGTGACTGACTGCGGGGCGCACTTTACAAGCCTTTTCCTTTGAGTTCAACAGCCTGGCGAAAAAAAAGGCCTCGCATCGCGAGGCCTTCCTTACTTCACCACCGTCGAGCGTCAGTTGAACGTGATCTCGTCGTTCTCCACCACACCGGTCGCAGTCTCGCCCGGCATGAAGCGTCCCGACAGGATCAACTGCGCCAACGGGTTCTCGATCCAGCGCTGGATCGCCCGCTTCAGCGGCCGTGCGCCGTAGACCGGGTCGTAACCGACGGCAATCAGCTTGTCCATCGCTTCCGGGCTCAGTTCCAGCTTCAGCTCGCGCTCGGCCAGACGGCTGCGCAGACGGCCCAGCTGGATCTCGGTAATGCCCGCGATCTGATCCCGCGCCAATGGCTCGAAGATCACTACTTCGTCGACCCGGTTGATGAACTCCGGACGGAAGTGGGTGGAAATCGCATCCATCACCGCTGCCCGTTGCGCTTCACGATCACCGACCAGTTCCTGGATCTGCATCGAACCGAGGTTGGAGGTCATGACGATCACGGTATTGCGGAAGTCCACCGTGCGGCCATGACTGTCGGTCAGACGGCCATCCTCCAACACTTGCAGCAGGATGTTGAACACGTCCGGGTGCGCCTTCTCGACTTCGTCCAGCAGGATCACCGAGTAAGGCTTGCGCCGTACCGCTTCGGTCAGGTAACCGCCCTCTTCGTAGCCAACGTAGCCCGGTGGCGCACCGATCAGCCGTGCCACGGAATGTTTCTCCATGAACTCGGACATGTCGATCCGCACCATCGCCTCTTCCGTATCAAAGAGGAATTCGGCCAGCGCCTTGCACAGCTCGGTTTTACCGACACCGGTCGGGCCGAGGAACATGAACGAGCCGCTCGGGCGATTCGGATCGGACAACCCGGCACGGGAACGCCGCACCGCGTTGGCCACGGCAACCACTGCTTCGTCCTGGCCGATCACGCGTTGATGCAACAGGCTTTCCATCTTCATCAGCTTGTCGCGCTCGCCTTCGAGCATTTTCGACACCGGAATACCGGTCCACTTCGAAACGACTTCGGCGATTTCCTCTTCGGTCACCTTGCTGCGCAGCAACTGGTTTTCGCTCTTGCCGTGCTGGTCGACCATTTGCAGGCTGCGTTCCAGATCCGGGATCACCCCGTACTGCAACTCGGCCATGCGGTTCAGGTCGCCTTTACGGCGCGCGGCTTCCAGTTCCTGACGGGACTGTTCGATCTTCTGCTGAATCTGTGCAGAACCCTGCACCTCGGCTTTTTCCGAGTTCCAGATTTCTTCCAGATCCGAATACTCACGCTCGTGGCGGACGATTTCTTCCTGGAGTTTTTCCAGGCGCTTGATCGCCGCTTCGTCGCTTTCTTTCTTCAGTGCCTGGGATTCGACTTTCAGTTGAATCAGGCGCCGCTCCAGACGATCCAGCACTTCCGGTTTGGAGTCGATCTCCATGCGGATGCGGCTGGCCGCCTCGTCGATCAGGTCGATCGCCTTGTCCGGCAGTTGCCGGTCAGTGATGTAGCGATGGCTGAGCTTGGCTGCCGCGATGATCGCGCCGTCGGTGATCGCCACCTTGTGGTGAACCTCGTAACGCTCCTTGAGGCCACGCAGGATCGCGATGGTGTCTTCTTCGCTCGGCTCGTCCACCAGCACTTTCTGGAAGCGCCGCTCGAGGGCCGCGTCCTTCTCTATATATTGGCGGTACTCGTTGAGCGTGGTCGCGCCGACGCAATGCAGCTCACCACGGGCCAGGGCCGGTTTGAGCATGTTGCCGGCGTCCATCGAGCCTTCGCCTTTACCGGCGCCGACCATAGTGTGCAGTTCGTCGATGAACAGAATGATCTGCCCTTCCTGCTTCGACAGCTCGTTGAGCAGCGCTTTCAGGCGCTCTTCGAACTCGCCGCGATACTTGGCGCCGGCAATCAGCGCACCCATATCGAGAGACAGCAGGCGCTTGCCGCGCAGGCCATCCGGCACTTCGCCGTTGATGATGCGCTGGGCCAGTCCTTCGGCAATCGCGGTTTTACCCACGCCAGGCTCGCCGATCAGCACCGGGTTGTTCTTGGTGCGGCGTTGCAGAACCTGAATGGTGCGACGGATCTCGTCGTCACGGCCGATCACCGGGTCAAGCTTGCCTTCTTCGGCGCGCTTGGTCAGGTCGACGGTGTATTTATCCAGCGCCTGACGCGACTCTTCGTGGTTGGCATCATTCACCGCCTCGCCACCGCGCAGGTTGTTGATCGCATTCTCCAGCGCCTTTTTGCTCACGCCCTGGCCGAGCAGCAACTTGCCGAGCTTGCTGTTCTCGTCCATCGCGGCGAGCAGCACCAGCTCGCTGGAAATGAACTGGTCGCCCTTCTGCTGGGCCAGACGGTCGGCCTGATTGAGCAGACGCGCCAGATCCTGCGACATGTTCACGTCGCCGGTCGGGTTCTGGATTTTCGGTAATTGATCGAGCTCTTTGGTCAGCTCTTTACGCAAGCTGTTGACGTCGAAGCCCACCTGCATCAACAGGGGTTTGATCGAACCACCCTGTTGTTCAAGCATGGCTTGCATCAAATGCGCCGGCTCGATGGCAGGATGATCGTGGCCGACAGCCAGGGATTGGGCATCGGACAACGCCAACTGCAATTTGCTGGTTAAACGGTCTATACGCATGGGTCACCTTCCTTTTGAGCAGGCCGGACCTAAAAAACCATCCTGAATAAAGAAACCTGCCAGATACCGCTATAGATGCGGTCGATTCTGGAAGATTCAAGCGTCAGGGAGTTGATGCAGATCAGAGAGTTTAGCGGGTAAGCCAGACTAAAGAGGCGAAGCGACCAGTGCGAGGCGCACGGCGATAGGAAAAGAAGCGCGGATCGATCACTGTACAGAAACCGCCACCATAAACAGCGGTGACACCGCGGACCGCCAGACGCAGCCGCGCCAGCTTATAGATGTCAGCCATGAACTTGCCGGCGTTGTGGCTCGGGACAAAGGCTGTCTCGGCTTCGGGCAATTGATTGATGAAGACTTCCCGGACTTCCGGGCCGACTTCAAAGGCTTGCGGGCCGATGGCCGGGCCGAGCCAGACCAGAACGTCTTCGGCGGGCACGTCCAGACTGTCGAGGGTGGCCTCCAGCACGCCGGCCGCCAATCCACGCCAACCGGCATGAGCCGCCGCGACGCGAGTACCGGCACGGTCGCAGAACAGCGCCGGCAGGCAGTCGGCGGTCATCGCCGCACAGGCGATACCGGGTGTTGCCGTCCAGCTGGCATCCGCCGTGGCCACCACGGACGGATCAGCATGCGCCACGGCAATCCCGTGCACTTGCTGCAACCAGGCAGGCTTTATAGAGAAGTGTTCGGTCAGGCGCCGACGGTTTTCGACGACGGCCTCGGGACGGTCATCGACATGATCGCCCAGGTTGAGGCTGTCGAACGGCGCCTCGCTGACGCCGCCCTCGCGAGTGGTGACACAGGCCTTGACGCTGGCCGGCGCGGGCCAGTCCGGCGTCAGCCAGTTCATCCGATGAATGCCTCGCGGTCCTGCTTGAGCAGGGTCAGCAGCCACACCAGATCTTCCGGCAGCGGCGATTCCCAGCTCATGCGCTCACCGGTGGTCGGGTGATCCAGCTCAAGGAACCGCGCGTGCAGGGCCTGACGTGGGAAGTGCTTGAGGGATTCGACCATGGTCTGGCTCGCGGCCGGCGGAATGCGGAAACGACCGCCGTACGCCGGGTCGCCGACCAACGGGAAGTTGATGTGCGCCATGTGCACGCGAATCTGGTGAGTACGACCGGTTTCCAGCTTCACCCGTACGTGGGTGTGGGAACGGAAGCGCTCCAGCACGCGGTAGTGGCTGACGGCCGGCTTGCCGCCTTCCATCACCGCCATGCGCTGGCGCTGCTGGCCGTGACGACCGATCGGGGCGTTGATCTTGCCGCCGGCGGTCACCACGCCGATCACGATGCACTCGTAGATCCGGCTGACGCTGCGGCTTTGCAGCTGCGCGACCAGTTTGGTCTGCGCCTGAATGGTCTTGGCCACCACCATCAGACCGGTGGTGTCCTTGTCCAGACGATGCACGATACCGGCGCGCGGGACATTGATGATGTCCGGAACGTGGTGCAGCAAGGCGTTGAGCAAGGTGCCATCAGCGTGACCGGCAGCCGGGTGCACCACCAGGCCCGCAGGCTTGTTGATCACCAGAATGTCGTCGTCTTCATAGACGATGTCGAGTTCGATGTCCTGAGCGACCCATTCACCCTGGGCCTCCTGCTCGGCAGTCAGCTCAAGGATGGCACCGCCATGAACGATGTCGCGCGGGCGGATGACCGCCCCGTCCACAGTCAGGCGACCTTCTTTGATCCAGGCGGAAAGGCGCGAGCGCGAGTGCTCGGCGAAGAGTTGGGCGGCGACTTGATCGAGGCGTTGGCCGCCCAATTCGGACGGCACCTCTGCGCGAAGTTCAATTTTATCGGACATGCTCGGACTGGGCGTCGGCTACAGCCTTTGGTTTCGGCTGCGCGCTTGTGGTTAAATACGGCGTCTTTTGCCCCGGGGCTTTTCAACGGGGCGCTCATCATAACAGGACGGCCCCGCCCAAGACAGCGGCCGTCATAGGGACGCAAGCCGCCATGCAAGTGAAACACCTGCTGCTGATCGCCATCCTCGCATTGACCGCTGCTTGCTCATCGAAGGAAGTCGTAGACGAAAACCTGAGTGAAGCCGAGCTGTACCAGCAGGCTCAACAGGACCTGGACAACAACAGCTACACCAGCGCCACAGCCAAGCTGAAGGCTCTGGAGTCGCGTTATCCGTTCGGTCGCTACGCCGATCAGGCACAGCTGGAACTGATCTACGCCAACTACAAGAACTCGGAGCCGGAAGCTGCAAAGTCCGCCGCCGAGCGCTTCATTCGTCTGCATCCGCAGCACCCGAACGTGGATTACGCCTACTACTTGAAGGGCCTGACCTCGTTCGACCAGGACGTCGGCCTGCTGGCGCGCTTCCTGCCGCTGGACATGACCAAGCGTGACCCGGGCGCCGCCCGCGACTCCTACAACGAGTTCGCCCAGCTGACCAGCCGCTACCCGAACAGCCGCTACTCGCCGGACGCCAAGCAGCGCATGATCTACCTGCGCAACCTGCTGGCTTCCTACGAAATCCACGTGGCCGACTACTACCTGACCCGTCAGGCCTATGTCGCCGCTGCCAACCGTGGCCGTTACGTAGTGGAAAACTTCCAGGAGACCCCATCGGTCGGCGACGGCCTGGCGGTAATGACCGAAGCCTACCAGCGTCTGCATCTGGACGAACTGGCGGCCACCAGCCTGGAAACCCTGAAGCTCAACTACCCGAACCACCCGAGCCTGCAGGACGGTCAGTTCGTGCCTCGCGTTGCCGAAGCCGACAACCGTTCGTTCCTGAGCAAGGCCACTCTGGGCCTGATCGAATCCCGTCCGCCGCTGCCGCCGGGAGAGACCCGCGCCAACCAGGACGTGCAGAAGCAGTTCCAGGACGCGAAAGACGCGATCCCGAACGAGCTCAAGCCAAAAGACGAAAACGGCGACGTGATCGAAGAGCCGGAACCGGAGTCGAGCGACAGCGACCGTTCCATCTTCAGCTACATGACCTTCGGTCTGTTCGACTGATCACTTCGGTGATGCAAAAAAGGGAGATCTTCGGATCTCCCTTTTTATTGCGGCGTGTGATTGGGCTGTGCGCTTGTCGGGTCCTTGGCTAAACTGCCGAATCATTAGCCGAAAAGCCGCCCATCATGCTTCGTTTACTGTTCTGGATTGCCTTGATCGCCGCTGCTGTCTGGTTGTGGCGCAAATTCAAGGCCCCCGCCTCGTCCGCCCGACCGCCTCGCGAACAGGATGCCGCACCGATGGTGCGCTGCGCCCACTGCGGCGTGCACCTGCCCCGCGACCGCGCGCTGAACCTTCAACAGCAGTGGTATTGCAGCCAGGCTCACCTTGAGCAAGGCCCCGGTTCCAGTGATCGCTGAGGCCGAAAACGCCGACAGCAAACAGGCCCAGCGACTGCTGCGCCTCTATCATCTGTACCGTTTGAGTGTCGGCATCACCTTGGTGTTGCTGATCTCCAGCAACATGGACAACCGCCTGCTGACCTCGGCCAACGACGAGTTGCTGCGCAATGGCAGCTGGTTGTACCTGGTGCTGAACATCCTGCTGGTGGTGTTTCTCGAGAACATCCGCCGCCCAGCCCAGTTGTTCGCTCTGGCACTGGTCGACATTCTGCTGCTGTGCGGCGTGTTCTACGCAGCGGGCGGTGTGGCCAGTGCGATCGGCAACTTGCTGATCGTTTCGGTGGCCATCAGCAACACCTTGCTGCGACGACGCATCGGCCTGCTGATCGCCGCCGTCGCCACCCTCGGCATCGTCGGGCTCAGCTTTCTGCTGAGTTTCAGCCATCCCCTGAGCGCCAACGACTATCTGCAGGCCGGCACCCTCGGCGCCTTGTGCTTTGCCGCCTCGCTGCTGGTGCAAGGGTTGATCCGTCGTCTCGAAGTCAGTGAGAACCTGGCCGAGTTGCGCGCCAGCGAGGTCGTGGGGCTCGAAGCCCTCAACGCGCTGATCCTGCAACGCATGCGCACCGGCATTCTGGTGCTCGACGAACAGCGCCGGGTGCAACTGGCCAACCACAGCGCCAGGATCCTGCTGGGCCAAACGCATCTTGAAGGTGACTTGATCGACGACCACTCGAGCGCATTGGTCGAACGCCTGCAACTGTGGCTGAACAACCCGACCCTGCGCCCGCAAAGCCTGAAAATCGCCGGCAACGGCCTGGAGCTGCAGCCGAGCTTCATCGCCCTGGAACAGAGCCCGAATCGCCAGACCCTGGTGTTTCTCGAAGACCTCGCCCAGATCGCCCAGCAGGCCCAGCAATTGAAACTGGCCGCGCTGGGCCGGCTGACCGCCGGTATCGCCCATGAAATCCGCAATCCGCTGGGGGCCATCAGTCATGCCGCGCAGCTGTTGCAGGAATCCGAGGAACTCGACGGCGCGGATCGGCGTCTGACGCAGATCATTCAAGACCACTCCCTGCGCATGAACCGAGTCATCGAAAACGTCCTGCAACTGTCCCGCCGCCAGCAGAGCGCGCCGCAACGGCTGGATCTCAAACCGTGGCTGGAGCAGTTCGTCAGCGAGAGCCGCGAACAGGCCGGCGAGCGCCAGCACATTCATCTGCACATCGGCCCGGGGGATTTCCGCACGTTGATGGATCCCGGCCAGCTCACGCAGATTCTCGACAATCTGTTACGCAACGGCTGGCGCCACAGCGCCCTTTTGCACGATCCGGCCGAGGTCTGGCTGACGCTGTCCATCGACCCCGAGAGCACGCTGGCCGTGCTCGAAGTGCAGGACAACGGCCCCGGCGTGCCGCTGGATCAGCAGGCTCACCTGTTCGAACCGTTCTTTACCACCAGCAGCCAGGGCACCGGCCTTGGGCTTTATCTGTCCCGTGAGCTGTGCGAAAGCAATCAAGCGCGCCTAGACTTCAAATCACGCCAAGGCGGCGGCTGCTTTCGCATCACCTTTGCTCACGGACGGAAACAAAGTTGAACACGAGCCCACGGCAAAAAATCCTCATCGTCGACGACGAGCCGGATATCCGCGAACTCCTGGAAATTACCCTGGGACGGATGAAACTCGACACCTTCAGCGCACGCAATTTCAATGAAGCCCAGGCGCTGCTGCACCGCGAGACCTTCGATCTGTGCCTGACCGACATGCGCCTGCCCGACGGCACCGGCCTGGAACTGGTGCAGCACATTCAGCAACGTTATCCACAACTGCCGGTGGCAATGATCACCGCCTACGGCAGCCTGGAAACGGCGATCAACGCCCTGAAAGCCGGGGCTTTCGACTTCCTGACCAAACCGGTGGACCTGACACGCCTGCGCGAGCTGGTCGGCTCGGCATTGCGCATGCCGGCGCCGGGCAATGTCTGCACTTCGATCGACCGGCGGTTGCTCGGCGACTCACCACCGATGCGCAATCTGCGCAAACAGATCGACAAACTGGCCCGCAGCCAGGCGCCGGTCTACATCAGCGGCGAGTCCGGCAGTGGCAAGGAGCTGGTGGCCCGATTGATTCATGAGCAGGGCCCGCGCGCCAGCCAGCCATTTGTGCCGGTGAACTGCGGGGCGATTCCGTCTGAGTTGATGGAAAGCGAGTTCTTCGGCCACCGCAAAGGCAGTTTCAGCGGCGCGGTGGAGGATAAACCGGGGCTGTTTCAGGCGGCCCATGGCGGCACGCTGTTTCTCGATGAAGTGGCGGACCTGCCGCTGCCGATGCAGGTCAAGCTGCTGCGGGCGATCCAGGAAAAAGCCGTGCGCAGCGTCGGCGGCCAACAGGAAACCGTGGTCGATGTGCGCATCCTCTGCGCAACGCACAAGGACCTCGACGCGGAAGTGTCTGCCGAGCGTTTTCGTCAGGATCTGTATTACCGGCTCAACGTGATCGAACTGCGTGTGCCGTCCCTGCGCGAACGTCGCGAGGACATCGAAGCACTGGCCGTCCATATGCTCAAGCGCCTGGCCAATGGCACCGGGCAACCGGCTGCACGTCTTCATCCTCATGCCCTAGAGGCGCTGAAAAACTACCGTTTTCCGGGCAACGTGCGGGAGCTGGAGAACGTGCTCGAGCGGGCGCACACCCTGTGTGAAAACCGCACGATCGAGGCCGAGGATTTACGCCTGAGTGAAGGAAACGCCGCCGCTGAAGGTGGTATTGCCGATCTCACGCAAATCGACAACCTGGAAGACTATCTGGAGAGCGTCGAACGCAAACTGATTCTGCAGGCGCTGGAGGAGACTCGCTGGAATCGCACGGCGGCAGCGCAGCGGTTGAGTCTTTCGTTTCGGTCGATGCGCTACAGGCTGAAGAAGCTGGGTCTGGATTAACGCCTCTTTCGCGGGCTTGCCCGCGAAAGCGATTTGTCAGTCGCCGAAAGAAAAACTGACTAGATCCGTCCGGCCGGTGCATACGGCGCCGGATCAATGATCGGCGCACGCCCCAGCATCACATCGGCAAACAACTGACAGGATGCAGGCGCCAGCACCAGCCCGTTGCGGTAATGCCCGCAGTTCAGCCACAGACCGTCAAAACCCGGAACCCGGCCAATGTAAGGAATGCCTTCGGGCGAGCCCGGCCGCAGCCCGGCCCAGTGCCCCACCACTTCGGCATCGGCCAGCGCCGGCAACAGTTCGACCGCCGATGCCTTGAGGCTTTCCAGCGCGTTGTCCGTCGGGGTTTTGTCGAAGCCTTCGTGCTCCAGCGTACTGCCGATGAGAATATGCCCGTCGCGGCGCGGAATCGCGTAGCGCCCCTTGGCCAGCACCATGCTCGGCAGGAAATCCGCCGCGCACTTGTAGAGAATCATCTGGCCCTTCACCGGCTCCACCGGTAGGGAAAGATTCAGAGTCTTGAGTAATTCGCCGCTCCACGCGCCTGCGGTCAAAACGACCTGATCGCCAGCGATCACACCCGTGGAAGTCTGCACGCCTACCACCCGCTCGCCATCACGGACAAACCCGCTGACTTCACACTGCTCGTGAATCGTCACGTTCGGCAGCGCCTGCAACGCCGCTTTCAAAGACTTCACCAGCCGTGGATTGCGCACGTTGGCGACATCGGCCATGTAGATCGCCCGGGAAAAACCGCCACCGAGCACCGGCACCGCATCATGCGCCGCCGAGATATCCACAGCCCGCAGTGGGCGGTTTTCCCTTTTGGCCCACGCCAGCGCTTCAGATTCGTCATCCAGGTCCAGCCAGTACAGGCCGGTGGTGTGCACTTCGGGATCGACCCCGGTATCGGCAAAAAGGCGTTCGCCCAGTTGTGGATAAAAATCCTGCGACCAGTGCGCCAGCGCGGTGACGGCCGGGCTGTAGCGCCACGGGTACAGCGGAGAGACGATACCGCCGCCGGCCCAGGACGATTCCTGGCCGACGTTCGAACGATCCAGCAGCACCACGCTGCCGACCTCGGAGGCGAGGTTGTACGCGGTGAGCAGGCCAATCACTCCGCCACCGACAATCACCACTTGCTGTTGCCTGGTCATGTTTGATCCAACCGTAAAAAGACAGTGGGCGCAAATGGCGCCCGAAATTAAGCGGCTCAGCGGCCCCAGCAATCCTTGGTGGTCAGCCCGGTGGTCGCGTTGTTCATGCTTCTGACACCGGTGTTGGTGAGGGTGAAATCCCCGCACTTGTCAGTGGCCATGGCCGTGCCGGTCTTGCGGGTCGCAGTCAGCAGGAAGGTCTGATCGGTGATCGTCGGCGTGATGGTGTAAAAATCGTTGCCGGTGCTCAACCCGGTGACACCGGTGTAGACGTTGTTCTTCGAATAGAAGCGTTCGAGGATCTGTGCCTGTTCCGACAAATTGCTGACCACGTCGGCACGGCGGCCCTTTTTCACATATTCGTTGTAACTTGGAAGGCCAATTGTGAGCATGATCCCGATGATCGCAATCACGATCATGATTTCGACCAGGGTGAAACCTCGGTTGGATCTGCGCATGCCTCGAACTCTCGCTTACTGAATTTGGCGCCACATGATACGACGGCTGCCGCCGCCGGATTTTTCCACCAGGGTGGTGATACCGCCACTGGAATCGTTCACGACCTTGCGTGATGCACCGTTGACGATGGCGTTCAGGGTTGGGATACCGCCGGTGAACACCACGCCGCTGGAAATCGTATCGTTGCTGTCGACCACGCCATCAGCGTTGGTGTCGAGCACCGCGTAGTTGAGCATCTTACCGCTGAACGCATCGAGTTCGATCAGTTTGCCGGTACCGAAACTGGAACACGGGTCGGTGGTATCGACACTGGCCGTGGTGAACACGATGCGTCCCAGCACCAGACTGGCCTGGTTGATCACCCGTTCGCCGGTCAACGCGTTGTTGTACACCAGCGGCAGGTACCAGCCCTTCTCCGCTGGATAGGTCGTGTCGTTCTGGCTGGTGGTGACGAACTGCCCGGTACTGCCGGAGAACACCCCGGTAATCGCCTGCGCCTGCAAACTGCTGACTGTGATCTGGCCCGACCCGCCATCGGCGTCCCACACCGAATAGAACGCCTGCAGATCCTTGTTGGTCTTGTCGGCGGTTTCATTGAATTTACCGGTGCCGACGAAGATCTGTTTGCCGCCCAGAGCATTGTCCGCCAGCAACGGTTGCGCGGTGATCGGCTGAGTCGCCCCACCAGCCGTGGTGAACAACGGCCTGCCGGAAAACGCTACGCCCCAGCTGTCGGACGACGTGGCGCTCAGGTCGAATTTCCACAACCGCCCCTTCAAGTCACCGCCATATGCGGCCTGTACCACGTTCTGCGAATTGACCCGCAGCTTCACCGAGGACAAACCGTTGGTGGTTTCCGTACTGTCGATGACGATTTTCTTGATCAACGAACCATCGCGCACATCCAGCACATACAGCGCCGCCACCCCGGAGTTGCTGCCGTAACCATTGGCAATGAATGCCGCCCAGCGACCATCGGCCAAGCGTGCCACCTCCGGACGGGCATAGGCGTAACCCAGATCATTGAAAGCGTTGGAAGTACTGGCGGTGGCGGGCGCGCTGACTTCCCACAAGGCGCGGATAACGTTGCCCGCCGAGGCGTCGAACAGCTGAAGCCCGTAGAAACTCTTGCCACCGGCCCCCGTCCCGCCGATGGCCAGGGTTTTCCAGGCTGTGCCGAATTGCGCGTCGAACACACCGATCTGACCATCCACCAGAAACTTGTGGCTGACGCCGTTGACGTAGTTCGGATCGGCAATAAGGCGCAGCGAGGGCAATACGCTGGACGGCATGTAGGCATAGCGCCGGGTACCGTTGGCCGAGTTGATGACGCTGACAAAACCGTCGTTGGCGTTCACCACCAGGCTGGCATTCATGTTCGAAGCCTTGGTGGTCAGGTAGGTGCTGTAGGTGGTGTCACCGGCCAGATCGGAAGCGGTTTTTTCCGTGGGCGAAGCCAATACGAGCGGCGAGTTGATGATGTCCCCGAGCAATACGCTGCGCACTTTGAGCCCGGCCTTGTTGGTGCCCTTGCTCCATTCGACCAGGTCGATGCCGCTGATGCCGACGGGTAAACCCTGGCTGAGAACGGTCTGCTGGGCCGGGGAGAAATTGCCGTAAGCCAGCGTCACCGCCGCGTTGTTCAGGGTGTTCCACGACTGGTAGGTCGGCGCGGTAGCGCCGGGCACGATGGCGGTGTCGGTGGTCCACAATACCGCCGAAGTATTGACCGCCCCGGCCGAGTTGAAGCCAAAGGACTTGATCGTGCCGCGCCAGTCCTTGGGGTCATAACTGGTCTGGAAATAACTGGTGCCGCTCGCCAGCGTCGTCCCGCTGGCGACACCGCTGCCGCCGGAGCCGGCCTTGGAGGTGATGTCGCTCAACGCCGAGGACAGCGCGGCATTCAGGCCGGCGCTGTCGGTCGCCTGGTAGTAGCGGCCCTGTCCGTAATCGGCGGCGTCCGAGAGCATGTCGTTGGAAGCGGTAAAACCCACGGTGTAGGTGTTCATGTTCTGCCTGGGAAAATCCACCGCATTCCAACTCTTGCCTGCCGCGTCGGTACCGGTCGAACGCATGTCGATATCGAAGGCGAACTTGGCGATATCGTCCAGGTACAGCGTATCGCCCTCCCCGTCCCCGTTCAGGTTGTTCCCGTCATTGTTGATGCCGTCCCAGTTCGGCAAGCGGCTGCCACCCAGCGGGTCATTGTTCGGAAAGGTTCGGTCGTAGGTCGGCAAACCGTCGGTGATGACCACCCCGTAGTTTTTCTGGCAGCGGTACTGGATCGGGCTGGTGTAAGTGCTCGGCGTGCTGTTGTAGTACGGCGCCATCCCGCGCATGTAGCGGGTGATTTCGTAGTAGGTCTCGGCCAGCGGTGTGTTGGCCACCGCGCTCAGGCCGTTGATCGACGAAATCAGTGCGTTGTAGTTGGTGTCGGCCTGGGCCTGGGTCACGCTGCCGCTGACCGGTGACAGGTCGCTGATGGAGCGGGCAATGAAACCACCGTTGCCAGGGTTATTGCTGGTGGCCGGGTTGAAGGTGGCCAGACCCATGCGCAGGTTGCGGTTGCTGGTGACCAGTGCGGTGGAAACGTTGCGCGCCACGTTGATCCGGTAGTCGTTGGGAATCGCGCCGGTGGTGAAGTCGCGCGTGCCGTTGTTGATCGCCAGCCCGACCACATAGGAAATGTAATCCGCCGAATAGCGAGTGTTGCCGCTGCCCACCGGATCCGGCAGCTTCAGGCAGAGCGGCGTCAGGCTGTTGTTGTAGAACGCATAGGCACCGCCGGAGCAGCCGGAGGTTGGCAGGCTCGACAGAAAGATCGTATCGCCGGTAATGGCAGTTGAGCTCAGGCACAGGCCGATGACCGCGTTGCACTGGCGGGCCGCCGTGCGATCCACGGTCGGATCAAAACCCGTCGCATAAATGATGCTGTTCATGCTGCCTGAGCCGTCGATCATCAACATCACGTTCGGTGGCACGGCCGCCGCGCTCAACAGCGGCGAATCGGACGGCGTGAAAGCAAACGCCGGTGCAGCCAGATAAAGCCCGGTCAGCATGCCGAGCAGCAGCGACAGCCACTTGAAGCGTCGCTCAGTACTTCGCATAGACACTCTCCACCACACTGCGCGAGGTGCCGGCGATGCCGACGGCCGTGACCCTGTACAAAGTCGCCGAGGTGTTGCTCGGCACATTCACCGCCGTCAGGGTCGTGCCGATGTTCTGCACCCCGTAGAACCCGCTGCCAGCGGCGATCCAGGTCACGCCCGACGTGGAGTTGAGCCCCGCTGCGCTGACCACCGAGGATTCCGCCGGCGGCGCACATTGAGTGGTGCTGGCGCACACCGCCAGCGCGTAGCCGTCCAGTTGCACCGCACTTTCACCGATACGCAGTGCCGCCTCGGCAGTCTGGAACGATTGATTGCGCAGGCTCACGCTGCCAGCCATTTTTTCCTGCAGGTTGGCGCTCTGCATCGATGACAGGCCGATCAGCGTCAGGAGCAGCAGAAACACCAGGCTGACCAACAACACCATGCCGCCCTGGGACCGTCGCCGATGGAGAGAAACGTTCATCGTGCGCCCCTCACTGCAAGCGGTTGCGCAAGGCGGCAACCACGTTGAAGGTTTGATTGCGGACCCGGTTGTTCGGGTCAGTGAGGGTCAGGCTCAGGCGCACGCTGCGGATCCGTGCCGGATCACCGGGGTTGGCGCTGTAGGTGGACGCCGCGACGTCGGTCGCGGAACTCGCAAGACCAAACATCACCGTGAACGCGCTGACGTTGTTCACCAGCACCTGCTGGGCCGGGTTACCGCTGCCGGTGCCCATCAGAATCTGGTTGTTGCTGAAGCTGTAGACCAGCCGACGGATCGGAAATGCGATCTGGCCCGTCGCCGCCGCCCGCGCGCCGGTATAAGCGGTGGCGCTGTTGCGGCAATCGGAGACCACGGTCCAGGTCGGTGTCCCGCCCGCACTGCCGACATCGGCGGTAACCAGGGTCAGCTTGAGGTTGGCGTTGTCCCAGCTGATCGGCGTGATCTGCGCCGTATTGAAATCCCCCGCCGAGCTGGAATCGGTAATCGTGCCCAGGCAGCCGAACATACCCACCATGCGCAGTTCCTGAATCATCTTGCTCAACACGAACCGCGCGTCTTCCTGCATGGCGGCCGCACTGTTCTGGCTGACGTAAGTATTCTTCGCCGCCAGGAAAATCTGCACCACGCCGAGTACCACGATCAACCCCAGCGCCAGAGCAACCAGCATTTCGATCAGGCCAAAGCCCAGGTTTTTGCGCTTCATGGCGTGGCCACCGGATCGACCGCAGCGCGGCTGGTCAGCACAAAGCTGCGGGTTGCACTGGTCGTATTGGCAGCACGCGCGTCACTCCAGGTGATGGTGATGGTGTACACGCGCTGATTGAGGGTGATGCTGCCGGTGGCGGTCGGTCCGCCAAAATTGACGATGTTGGTGGTGAAGTCGTAGAGATCCTGATCCCGGGCGACACTCAGGTTGCCCGTAGTCGGCGGCGTGACAGTGTAGTCGGCGCCCGAGTTGGCGCGGATCCGGTCCATCATGTCGTAGGCGATAAAACTCGCCTGGCTGGTCATCCGTGAGCTGTCGGTGTACTTCAGCGCATTGAGCTGAACCGCTGCTGCGCCCAGCAACCCGACCGTCAGAATCAGTAACGCGACCAGCACTTCAATCAGCGTCATGCCCTCCTGTGCGTGCTTGCTCCCTGCCCTCATCCGCAACTTCCACCCAATTGAATTCGTCCGTTCAGACACACGTTCAGCGTCCTGCTTTGCGTTCCCAGCACATAACTGATGACCACCGCCGTGGACGGTGCCGCCAGTCCGCCCAGATTGTTGAAATCCAGCGCGGTCACTCCAGAGGGTAGCGTCAGAGCCGCGCCGCTGCTCATCGCTGGAACAACCCGCAATACATTGGCCGGAGTGCCAGTACTGTCGTAGACCGACAACTCGCCGGTCCAGACACTGCCGCCGGCGCTCGGCCGCAAGCGGGTGGTGACGCCCCGGTTGATCGCCTCGAGCCTTGCGTAGTTGAGGGCCCGTTGCAGGTCGCCGACCTCGGTGTCGGCCTTGCTGCCCTGCACCGAACGGGTGAATCCCGGCACCGCCATCGTGATCAGGATCACAAACACCGCGACCGCCACCAACAGCTCGATCAGCGTGAAACCTTTTGTACGATGATCCATCGATGCCCTCCGTTGCCGTCGGCTATACCTGTACAAACCTAGAACATTCGACCGGCATGCGCCGGTTGATTTACCGCGAACGGCGCACGGATTGCGCCGCTGTGCACAATCCAGGGAGGACGCGCACATGCCGCAACAGGGTTTCAGTCTGGTCGAACTGCTTATGGGACTGGCGATCGGCGCAATTGTTCTGTCGCTGGTCAGTCCGGCGCTGGCGGACCTCACCGAATCAAACCGGCGGCAGCTGGCCGCGCAGTCTTTGCTCGACGGGATCCGCAATGCCCGGACCATGGCCATCACGCGCAACCAAAGCGTGGTGATTCATGGCATCAACGGTGATTGGGGCCAAGGCTGGCGGATCATTCTGGATATCAGCGGAAAGGGTCCGGGAGATGCCGGTAATCCCTTGCTGATCGAGCAGGCGAGTGACGCAAAGATACCGATTGTCGGCAACTGGCTGGTGAGCCGCTACATACGCTTCAGCAGCCTGGGCCAGCCACTGGTGCCGGACCGGAAATTTCAGGCGGGGACGTTACATCTATGCTCGGCTCGCGAGCCGGTCAGCCAGCTCCAGGTGGTGCTGGCGGCAACCGGTCGCGTACGCCTGACCAGCCAAAAGGCTGAACAGGCGCTTTGCCGAAAGGATAAAGCGATCAGATCGAGCGAACGCGCAGCTCTTTAGGCATCGAGAACGTGATGTTCTCCTCACGCCCGGCCAGTTCGTCGGCGCCGGTGGCGCCCCAGGCCTGCAACTGCTGGATCACGCCACGCACCAGAACTTCCGGAGCGGAGGCACCGGCGGTGATGCCGATACGCTCGACACCGTCGAACCAGCTCTTTTGCAGGTCTTCGGCGCCGTCGATCAGGTAGGCCGGCGTGGCCATGCGTTCGGCCAGTTCACGCAGGCGGTTGGAGTTGGAGCTGTTAGGGCTGCCCACCACCAACACCACGTCGCATTCGTCGGCCAGTTGCTTGACCGCGTCCTGACGGTTTTGTGTGGCGTAGCAGATATCGTCCTTGCGCGGCCCGCCAATGGCCGGGAAACGCGTACGCAGCGCATCGATGACACGGCTGGTGTCATCCATGGACAGTGTGGTCTGGGTGACGAAGGCCAGTTTGTCCGGGTTATGTACCTGCAACTCGGCGACATCCTTCTCGTCTTCGACGAGGTAGATCGCACCGCCATTGCTGGCGTCGTACTGGCCCATGGTGCCTTCGACTTCCGGGTGACCGGCGTGACCGATCAGGATGCATTCACGGCCGTCGCGGCTGTATTTCGCGACTTCGATGTGTACCTTGGTCACCAATGGACAGGTAGCGTCGAACACTTTCAGGCCACGGCCGGCGGCTTCGGTGCGCACGGCTTGCGAGACGCCGTGGGCACTGAAGATCACGATAACGTCGTCCGGTACCTGATCGAGTTCCTCGACGAAAATCGCGCCACGACTGCGCAGGTCTTCGACCACAAACTTGTTGTGCACCACTTCGTGACGCACATAGATCGGCGGCCCGAAGACCTCCAGGGCGCGGTTGACGATTTCGATCGCCCGGTCCACGCCGGCGCAGAAGCCACGGGGGTTGGCGAGTTTGATTTGCATGCGGTGCCTCGTGTCTTGCGCGCGAAAGATTGGATCATTACAGGAGCCGGTCAGCCGGCTCCTGCAGAACAGCAATTACAGCGCTTTGACGGAGAAGATTTCCACGTCAAAGGTCAGCGTCTTGCCAGCCAGCGGGTGATTGAAGTCGACGGTCACTTGCGCGTCGTCGAACTCTTTCACCACACCCGGCAGCTCAGTATTGGCCGCATCGTTGAAGATCACCAGCAGACCCGGCGACAGTTCCATGTCCGCAAACTGCGAACGCGGAATGATCTGCACGTTTTGCGGGTTCGGCTGGCCGAAGGCGTTTTCCGGCTCGACGGTCAGTGTACGCTTGTCGCCAGCCTTGAAACCGAACAGTGCCGCCTCGAAGCCCGGCAGCAGGTTGCCGTCGCCGACCTTGAAGGTCGCAGGGGCTTTGTCGAAAGTACTGTCGACCGTGTCGCCGTTCTCCAGGCGCAATGCAAAGTGCAAGGTGACTTCCGTGTTCTGGCCGATGCGTTGCTCAGCCAATACCTGTTCAGTCATGAACGGCTTCTCCGGTTTTTTTACTTTTGAACATGTCCAGTGCCAGCATCACCGCGCCAACGGTGATGGCGCTGTCGGCGAAATTGAACGCCGGGAAGTACCAGCGGTTCTGCCAGTGCACCAGAATGAAATCGATCACATGGCCGAGGGCAATGCGGTCATAAAGGTTGCCCAGTGCGCCGCCCAGCACCAGCGCCAGCGCAATGGCCAGCCAGGTTTCGTTGCGACCCAGGCGTTTGAGCCAGACCACCAGCACCGCACTGACCGCAATCGCGATCAGGGCAAACAGCCAGCGCTGCCAGCCGGAGCTGTCCGCGAGGAAGCTGAAGGCAGCGCCGGTGTTGTAGGCCAGCGTCCAGCTGAACAGATCGGGAATGACCACGATCTGCTGGAACATCTCGAGCTTGCCTTCGAAGTAGAACTTGCTGGCCTGGTCGATGACCAGAACCAGCAAGCTCAACCAGAGCCAGCTCAGCCGTCCGAAACGGCCAACGGCATTAGGCATAGTGACGAACCTCACCGGCGCCATCGATGTTGTCCACGCAACGGCCGCAGATTTCCGGATGCTCCGGGTTCACGCCGACGTCTTCGCGGCAGTGCCAGCAACGGGCACATTTCGGGAAGGCGGACTTGACGATCTTCAGCTTCAGGCCGCTGACTTCGGTGGCCACAGCATCGGCCGGAGCCTGCACGAACGGTGCAACAGTGGCAGTCGAAGTGATCAGGACAAAGCGCAGCTCGTTGCTCAGCTTGGCCAGGTCGGCGGTCAGCGCGTCTTCGGCGAACAGCGTCACTTCGGCTTGCAGGTTGCCACCGACGGCCTTGGCCGCGCGCTGGATTTCCATCTCTTTGTTGACCGCCACCTTCACTTCCATGATGCGATCCCAGTACTCGCGACCCAGCTCGAAGCCTTCCGGCAACTCGGTCAGGCCTTCGTACCAGGTGTTGAGCATCACCGATTCGTTGCGCTCGCCCGGCAGGTATTGCCACAGCTCGTCGGCGGTGAACGCCAGGATCGGCGCGATCCAGCGCACCAGCGCTTCGGAGATGTGGAACAGCGCGGTCTGGCACGAACGACGGGCCTTGCTGTCGGCGCCGGTGGTGTACTGGCGATCCTTGATGATGTCCAGGTAGAAACCACCCAGCTCCTGCACGCAGAAGTTGTGGATCTTCGAGTAGACGTTCCAGAAACGGTATTCGCCGTAGTGCTCTTGCAACTCGCGTTGCAGCAGCAGGGTGCGATCCACCGCCCAGCGATCCAGCGCCAGCATGTCTTCGGCCGGCAGCAGGTCGGTGGCCGGGTTGAAACCGGTCAGGTTGGAAAGCAGGAAGCGTGCGGTGTTACGGATACGACGGTAGGCATCCGCACTGCGTTGCAGGATCTGCTCGGACACGGCCATCTCGCCCGAGTAGTCGGTCGACGCGACCCACAGACGCATGATGTCGGCGCCCAGGGTGTCGTTGACTTTCTGCGGCGCGATCACGTTGCCCAGGGACTTGGACATCTTGCGGCCGGACTCGTCCACGGTGAAACCGTGGGTCAGCAGCTCGCGGTACGGCGCGTGGTTGTCGATGGCGCAACCGGTCAGCAAGGACGAGTGGAACCAGCCACGGTGCTGGTCCGAACCTTCCAGGTACAGGTCGGCACGCGGGCCGGTTTCGTGGCCCATCGGGTGCGAACCGCGCAGGACGTGCCAGTGCGTGGTGCCCGAGTCGAACCAGACGTCGAGGGTGTCGCTGATCTTGTCGTACTGCGGCGCTTCATCGCCCAGCAGTTCGGCCGCGTCGAGTTTGAACCAGGCTTCGATGCCTTCGACTTCAACGCGCTTGGCGACTTCTTCCATCAGCTCGACGGTGCGTGGGTGCAGTTCACCGCTTTCCTTGTTCAGGAAGAACGGGATCGGCACGCCCCAGTTGCGCTGACGGGAGATGCACCAGTCCGGACGGTTGGCGATCATCGAGTGCAGACGCGCCTGGCCCCAGGCCGGAACGAACTTGGTGTCTTCGATGGCTTTGAGCGAGCGTACGCGCAGGGTGTCGCCGCTGACCGGCTCTTTGTCCATGCCGATGAACCACTGCGCGGTGGCGCGGTAGATCAGCGGGGTCTTGTGGCGCCAGCAGTGCATGTAGCTGTGTTCGATGACGGTGGTGTGCAGCAGCGCACCAACTTCGGTGAGTTTTTCAACGATGGCCGGGTTGGCCTTCCAGATGAACTGGCCGCCGAAGAACTCCAGCGACGGCACGTAAACGCCATTGCTCTGTACCGGGTTGAGGATGTCGTCGTTGACCATGCCGTATTTCTTGCAGGTCACGAAGTCGTCAACGCCGTAGGCCGGTGCGGAGTGAACCACGCCGGTGCCGGCGCCCAGTTCCACGTAGTCGGCCAGGTACACCGGCGACAGACGGTCATAGAACGGGTGACGGAAATTGATCAGTTCCAGCGCCGAACCCGGTGCGGTGGCCAATACGGTGCCTTCGACGCCGTAACGGGTCAGGCAGGATTCGACCAGTTCTTCAGCCAGCACCAGCAGCTTGTCGCCGATGTCGACCAAAGCGTAGGTGAATTCCGGGTGAACGTTGAGCGCCTGGTTCGCCGGGATGGTCCACGGGGTGGTGGTCCAGATCACGATCGAGGCCGGTTTGCCCAGGGACGGCAGACCGAATGCGGCGGCCAGTTTGGCCTCGTCAGCGATCGGGAACGCTACGTCGATGGTCGAGGACTTCTTGTTCTCGTACTCGACTTCCGCTTCGGCCAGGGCCGAACCGCAATCGAAGCACCAGTTCACAGGTTTCAAGCCCTTGAACACGAAACCGCCCTTGACAATTTCGGCGAGGGCGCGGATTTCACCGGCCTCGTTCTTGAAGTTCATGGTCTTGTACGGATTGGCGAAGTCGCCCAGCACGCCGAGACGGATGAATTCGGACTTCTGCCCTTCGATCTGCTCGGTGGCGTAGGCACGGCACAGTTCGCGGGTCTTGTCCGCGCCCAGGTTCTTGCCGTGGGTCACTTCAACCTTGTGCTCGATCGGCAGGCCGTGGCAATCCCAGCCCGGGACATACGGCGCGTCGAAGCCCGACAGGGTCTTCGAGCGGATGATCATGTCCTTGAGAATCTTGTTCAGTGCGTGACCGATGTGGATCGTACCGTTGGCGTACGGAGGGCCGTCGTGCAGGACGAACTTTGGACGATCCTTGCCAATCTCGCGCAACTTTCCGTACAGGCCAATACTGTCCCAGCGCTGCAGGATCTGCGGTTCGCGCTGTGGCAGGCCGGCCTTCATTGGGAAGGCGGTGTCCGGAAGGTTTAGCGTGGCTTTATAGTCGGTCATTTAAGGCTCTTCATTAGCGATGGGCGCTAGGTGCGGCTAGTGCACGGGCGGCGGCGACATCCGCGCTGATCGCCGTTTTCAATGCCTCCAGGGAGGCGAAACGCTGCTCTTCACGCAGCTTCTGGTGGAAAACCACCGTCAAACGCCGGTCATACAGATCGCCGGCAAAATCTAAAAGATGGACTTCAAGGTGGGCCTTGCCATCACCTTGGACCGTGGGCCGAACGCCGATATTGGCGACGCCGGGCCAGGTCTTGCCGTCGATGTCGACGTCGACCAGGTAAACCCCGGTGAACGGCACGCGACGGCGTTTCAGTTGAATATTCGCCGTGGGCGTACCCAGTTGACGGGCCAGTTTCTGGCCATGCAGCACGCGACCGGCAATCCGGTATCGGCGACCGAGCAAACGTTCGGCGAGCGCGAAATCGGCGGCGGCCAACGCGTTGCGCACCTGGGTGCTGCTGACACGAATGCCGTCCAGCTCGACGGTTTGCGCGGCTTCCACGGTAAAACCGTGAACCTGCCCGGCCTGCAACAGGAAATCAAAATCACCGAGACGGTCGCAACCGAAGCGGAAATCGTCACCGACCTCCAGATGCTGCACGCCGAGGCCATCGACCAGGATGGTATCGACGAACTCGCTGGCGCTGAGTTTGCTCAGGCGCTGGTTGAAGGCCAGGCACAAGACCCGGTCGACGCCTTCGGCGGCCAGCAGTTGCAGCTTGTCGCGCAACCGGGCCAGACGCGCCGGCGCGGTCTCCGGGGCAAAGAATTCCCGTGGCTGCGGCTCGAAAATCACCACGCAGCTGGGTACGCCCAACTCGAGCGCACGCTCACGCAGTCGGGCCAGAATAGCCTGGTGACCACGGTGAACACCGTCAAAGTTGCCAATAGTGGCGACGCAGCCCCGATGCTGGGGGCGCAGATTGTGGAGGCCTCGAACCAGCTGCATAACGCGCTTCTTGCTCATAAAGTGGCCGATTATAACCACACCCGACGGCCGACGACAGGCAACACCGTAACCCAAAGTGATCGAGCCGACAAAACTGCCGGCTCGCGCCCGTCTTTCAAGGGTGAAACCTCAGTTCAACGCCTTGCGATTGAAGTCGCGCAGGCGGAAACCAAGCAGCAGCAACATACCGAAATAAGCGACCACGCCGGCAACCACCAACGCGCCCAGGCGCAGGAAGCGCTCCAACATGTGGCCCTGATCCCAAGCGGGCATGAAATGCATGCCGATCAACAGCACCGCCGACATCACCGCCACCGCAACCACAAGCTTGAAACCGAACTTCAACCAGCCCGGCTGCGGTTGATACATCTGCTGTTTGCGCAATTGATAGAACAGCAGCCCGGCATTCAGGCAGGCACCGGCGCTGATCGCCAACGCCAGACCGGCATGGGCCAGCGGACCGATCAGCACCAGGTTGAACAGTTGAGTAACCACCAGGGTGAAGATTGCGATTTTTACCGGCGTACGGATGTTTTGTTGCGCATAAAAGCCCGGCGCCAGCACTTTGATCACGATAATCCCGAGCAGACCGACAGAATAGGCAATCAGCGCCCGCTGCGTCATTTCCGCGTCAAAACCGCTGAACTGGCCGTACTGGAACAGCGAAACCGTCAACGGCTCGGCCAGAATCCCCAGCGCCAGCGCACACGGCAGCACCAGCACGAAGCACAGGCGCAGGCCCCAGTCGAGAATCCGCGAATATTCGTGGCGATCCTTGCTGGCGTAGGTCTTGGCCAAGGTCGGCAGCAGAATCGTGCCCAACGCCACACCCAGCACACCGGACGGCAGTTCCATCAAACGGTCGGCGTAATACATCCACGACACCGAACCCGCCACCAGGAACGAGGCGAAAATGGTGTTGATGATCAGGGAAATCTGGCTGACCGAGACGCCGATGATCGCCGGCAGCATCTGTTTCATCACCCGCCAGACGCCGGTATCACGCAGATTCAGGCGCGGCAGCACCAGCATGCCGATCTTTTTCAGGTGCGGCAGTTGATAGAGCAACTGCGCCAGACCACCAACCAGCACTGCCCAGCCGAGGGCCATGACCGGTGGATCGAAGTACGGCGTCAGGAACAGCGAAAACACGATCATGCTGACGTTGAGAAGGGTCGGCACGAATGCCGGCACCGAGAAACGGTTCCAGGTATTGAGGATCGCCCCCGCCAGGGAAGACAGGGAGATCAGCAATATATAAGGGAAGGTCACTCGCAGCAGGTCGGAGGTCAGCTGGAATTTTTCCGGCGTATCGGTGAAACCCGGCGCCGTGGCCCAGATCACCCAGGGCGCGGCAATCATGCCCAGCGCGGTGACCAGCGCCAGCACCAGCGTCAGCAGACCGGAAACGTAGGCAATAAAGGTGCGCGTCGCCTCTTCGCCCTTCTGGCTTTTATATTCGGCCAGGATAGGCACAAAAGCCTGGGAAAATGCGCCCTCGGCGAAAATCCTGCGCAGCAGGTTGGGCAGTTTGAAGGCGATGAAGAAGGCGTCGGTCGCCATTCCGGCGCCGAAGGTGCGGGCGATGAGCGTGTCGCGAACAAACCCGAGAATCCGGGAAAGCATCGTGATAGAGCTGACGGCGGCCAACGATTTGAGCAGATTCATTGAAGGAATGTGTGCCTGTCGATAAACAGCAGGCGAATAACGCGCCCACTTGTGCGATACTCCGCGCCGCAACAGCACAGAGCCAAAGCTCGCGAGTTTACAGGTCAAGCGCCGGAAATAAATATCCCGCCTCTTTATACCTACCACTTAGCGGAACGTCTCAAGCGCCCTTGACAAGACATCTCTTCATCGGCATGATTCGCGGCCTATTTTGTTTGCTATTTCCTAAAAAGTCTTTCGAGGAGCTCGACGGTGGCCAACTCACCTTCCGCCAAAAAACGTGCAAAACAGGCTGAGAAGCGTCGCAGCCACAACGCCAGCCTGCGTTCCATGGTTCGTACCTACATCAAGAATGTAGTTAAAGCCATCGACGCAAAAGACGCTGAAAAAGCTCAAGCTGCATACGTTCTGGCTGTGCCAGTTATCGACCGTATGGCCGATAAAGGCATCATCCACAAGAACAAGGCTGCTCGTCATAAGAGCCGCCTGAATGGCCACGTCAAGGCACTGAAAGAAGCTGCCTAAGCGACGTAGTCATTAAAAAACCGACCTCAGGGTCGGTTTTTTATTGCCTGCGATTTGCTCTGACCTCAGCAAATCACAGGCAAAAAAAAGAGGAGCCAACCGACTCCTCTTTTTTTTACGCGCGATTAACGAGCCGACGCCCACGGCAAAATCGGGATCGCCGTCACCGCATTCTGCGGGCTACCCTCGATCAGACGATCGCTGTAGACCAGATACACCAGCGTATTGCGCTTCTTGTCGAGGAATCGCACCACTTGCATGGTCTTGAACACCAGCGAAGTGCGCTCCTTGAACACCTCTTCGCCATCCTTCAACTCACCCTTGAAGTTGATCGGCCCGACCTGACGACAAGCAATGGACGCCTCGGCACGATCCTCTGCCAGACCCAACCCACCCTTCACACCACCCGTCTTGGCGCGCGACAGGTAGCAAGTCACACCTTCAACCTTCGGATCATCGAATGCCTCGACCACGATCCGGTCGTTGGGCCCGACAAATTTGAACACCGTCGACACCTGACCGATTTCCTCGGCCGAGGCCAGCAATGGCAGCGCCATCAACAAGCCCAACAATCCTTTTGCCATGCGCATCGCGTTTTCCTTACACCAGAATCAGGTTGTCACGGTGAACCAGTTCCGGCTCAGCCATGTAACCCAGTAAACCGACAATCGCATCAGACGACTGACCGATGATTTTTTGCGCTTCCAGCGCGCTGTAGTTGGCCAGGCCACGGGCGATCTCACGACCGTCCGGTGCCACGCAAACCACCATTTCGCCGCGACGAAAACTGCCCTGAACCAGTTTGACACCAACCGGCAGCAAGCTTTTGTTACCCTGGGACAACGCGGAAACCGCACCATCATCCAACACCAGCGTGCCACGGGTTTGCAGATGTCCGGCCAGCCACTGCTTGCGCGCCGCGAGCATACCGCGCTCAGGCGACAGCAACGTACCAATGCGCTCACCCGCCTTCAGACGATCAAGCACGCGCTCCAGACGCCCACCAACAATGATGGTATGCGCGCCGGAACGTGCCGCCAGCCGCGCCGCGCGCAGCTTGGTCTGCATGCCGCCACGACCCAATGCACCACCAGTACCGCCCGCCACCGCATCCAGCGTCGGATCATCGGCGCGCGCTTCGTAAATCAGTTGGGCGTCAGGGTTATTGCGCGGATCGGCGTCGAACATGCCGTCGCGATCCGTCAGGATCACCAGCAGATCGGCCTCGACCAGGTTGGCCACCAGCGCCGCGAGCGTATCGTTGTCGCCGAAACGGATTTCGTCGGTGACCACGGTGTCATTTTCATTGATCACCGGGATGACTTTCAGCTCGACCAGCGCGCGCAAGGTGCTGCGGGCATTCAGGTAGCGCTTGCGGTCGGACAGGTCGTCATGGGTCAGCAGAATCTGCGCAGTGTGCCGACCGTGCTCGGCAAAGCTCGATTCCCAGGCCTGCACCAAGCCCATCTGGCCGATTGCGGCAGCGGCCTGGAGCTCGTGCATCGCGCTGGGTCGAGCGGTCCAGCCCAAGCGACTCATGCCCGCCGCCACTGCCCCGGAGGACACCAGCACCAGCTCGACGCCGGCCTCGTGCAAAGCCACCATCTGCTCGACCCAGACACCCATTGCCGCGCGATCCAGCCCTTTGCCATCCGCCGTCAGCAAAGCGCTGCCGATCTTCACGACCCAACGCTGCGCACCTGTCACCTTGCTCCGCATCATCTTCAACCTTAGCTTGAGGGCAACGCGACCCAGCGCTGCCCGTGACGTTATTCGTGGTTATTCGTGACCAACCGATTTCCAGATACTAAAACGCCGCTCGATTGAGCGGCGCTTAAGTTTACTGCAACGAATCAGTCACGCACGTAAATGATTTCCGGACCGTCTTCGTCATCCACATCTTCTTCGTCCCAGTCATCGTCGCCGATGTCATGGACCGACTTCACGCCGCTGCGACGCAGGGCACGCTTGTCGTCCAGCGCCTGCAACTGAGCACGGGCTTCGTCTTCGATGCGCTGATCGAGATCGGCCAGTTCTTCCTTGTAGGCCGGGTCATTGGCCAGGCGATCGGCACGATCCTCCAGGTAGCGCATGATATCGCGCGTCAGGCGCTCGGTACCTTCTTTGGCGATGGCCGAGATCACATAGACCGGACCTTCCCACTGCAGACGCTCGACCACTTCCTTGACCCGCTCCTCGTGCTCTTCTTCGAGGATCTGGTCGCACTTGTTCAGCACCAGCCAGCGATCACGCTCGGCCAGCGACGGGCTGAACTTGATCAACTCGTTGACGATCACTTCAGCGGCGTCCGGCGCACTGCTGTCGTCCAGCGGCGCCATATCCACGAGGTGCAGCAACAGACGGGTACGCGCCAGGTGCTTGAGGAAACGAATGCCCAGACCGGCACCGTCGGAAGCGCCTTCGATCAGCCCCGGGATGTCGGCGATGACGAAGCTTTTCCAGCGATCGACGCTGACCACACCCAGGTTCGGCACCAGCGTGGTGAACGGGTAATCGGCGACTTTCGGCTTGGCAGCCGATACCGAACGGATAAAGGTACTTTTACCGGCGTTCGGCAGGCCCAGCAGGCCAACGTCGGCCAGAACCTTCATTTCCAGTTTCAGGTCGCGCTGCTCGCCCGGCTTACCCGGGGTGGTCTGGCGCGGCGCACGGTTGGTACTGGATTTGAAACGGGTATTACCAAGACCGTGCCAGCCACCCTGAACCACCATCAGCTTCTGACCAGCCTTGGTCAGGTCGCCAATGACTTCCTGGGTGGCGGAGTCGATCACGGTGGTGCCGACCGGCACGCGCAGGATCAGGTCTTCACCCTTCTTGCCGGTGCAGTCGGTGCTGCCGCCGTTGGAGCCACGCTCGGCATCGAAGTGCCGGGTGTACCGGTAGTCCACCAAGGTGTTCAGGTTTTCGTCGGCCATCATGTAGATGGAACCGCCGTCACCGCCATCACCACCGTTCGGACCGCCGTTTTCAATGAATTTTTCCCGACGGAAACTCATGCAGCCATTGCCGCCGTCGCCAGCCTTTACGCGGATCGATACTTCATCAACAAACTTCATAACCAACGCCTCTCGCCGTACGGACGAGCCGAAAAACAATCAAGACATAAGACTCTTGCAAAAATGAGCGCAGCGACCCCAATCCACGACCTGCATCGCACGCCGGCAGCCCATACAAACAGCTTTGCAAGAGACTCACCCCACAAACGAAAAAGCCCCGTCGCAAGACAGGGCTTCTCCAGCACTCTCGCAGTTAGGCTGCGACAACGCTCACGTAACGACGACCGAAGGCGCCTTTTACTTCAAACTTGATCACGCCTTCGATTTTCGCGAAGAGGGTGTGATCCTTACCCATGCCAACGCCGTAGCCAGCGTGGAATTGGGTGCCGCGCTGACGCACGATGATGTTGCCGGCCTTGATGACCTGGCCGCCATACATCTTCACGCCAAGGCGTTTGGCTTCTGAGTCGCGACCGTTACGGGTACTACCACCAGCTTTTTTGTGTGCCATGAGTTCAATTCTCCTAGTGAGGAATTAGGCTGTAATTAAGCCTGAATACCGGTGATTTTGATCTCGGTGAACCACTGGCGGTGGCCCATACGCTTCATGTGGTGCTTACGGCGACGGAACTTGATGATGCGGACTTTATCGTGACGACCTTGGGAGATCACTTCAGCCTTGACGGTTGCGCCAGCAACAACAGGTGCGCCGATGTTCACGTCGTCGCCATTGGCGACCAACAGAACGCGGTCAAAAGTCACGGATTCGCCAGTAGCGACTTCCAGTTTTTCGATCTTCAGGTATTCACCTTCAGCGACCTTGTATTGCTTACCGCCGGTAACGATTACTGCGTACATGGTATTTCTCCGATAATCCTGCTCACCCAGCTCTTTATAAGAAGAGGTATTGGCTGGCATGGCTGCATGGGGCTGGAACGGCCCAAGTGCAATTGCGTAAGGCAGGTGCTGCCCAGGAAGTTCAGGGTGCGCGATTGTACGCAAGCCTTCGAAGTCATGCAAGGGGCCGTCCATCGCGCCTTGACAGGCCCGGACGTGGGTCCTAGCATGCCGCGCAACCCTTCTGGAGCACCTGTCGCTGATGCAACCCCAAGCTTTCTACCGCGCGGTGGCGGACGATTTTAGCGCCGTCGACGGCATCATCAAGAAGCAGCTGACTTCCCGAGTGCCGCTGGTATCGAAAATCGGCGATTACATCACGTCGGCCGGCGGCAAACGCCTGCGTCCTTTATTGGTGCTGCTGTGTGGCAAGGCCCTGGGTCGCGAAGGCGACGACATGCGCCTGCTGGCCGCCACCATCGAATTCCTGCACACCGCCACCCTGCTGCATGACGACGTGGTCGACATGTCCGGCATGCGCCGTGGCCGTTCGACCGCCAACGCCATGTGGGGCAACGCCCCGAGCGTACTGGTCGGCGACTTCCTGTACTCGCGCTCGTTCGAGATGATGGTCGAACTGGGCTCGATGCCGGTAATGAAGATTCTGTCCCAGGCCACGCGCATCATCGCCGAAGGCGAAGTCCTGCAGCTGTCCAAGGTTCGCGACGCCAGCACCACCGAAGAAACCTACATGGAAGTGATCCGCGGCAAGACCGCGATGCTGTTCGAGGCTTCGACCCACAGCGCCGCTGCGCTGGCCGGTGCCACCGCCGAGCAGAGCGAAGCCCTGCGCACCTTCGGTGACCACCTGGGCGTGGCGTTCCAACTGGTCGACGACCTGCTCGACTACAAAGGCGACGCCGAAACCCTGGGCAAGAACGTCGGTGACGATCTGGCCGAAGGCAAGCCGACCCTGCCGCTGATCTATACCATGCGCGAAGGCACGCCAGAACAAGCCGCACTGGTACGCCAGGCGATCCAGAAAGGCGGGATCGAAGACCTGGAAAGCATCCGCATTGCCGTGGAAGCGTCCGGTTCGCTGGAATACACGGCGCAACTGGCCCGTGACTACGTGGCCCGTGCGATCAAATGCCTCGACGCACTGCCAGCCAGCGAATACCGCGATGCACTGGTTGAGCTGAGCGAATTCGCGGTCGCCCGCACGCACTGATCAACGCCGCATCATAAAAAACCGCAGCCTCCGTTGGAGCCTGCGGTTTTTTGTTGCCTGCCATCAGCGGCTAAAACCCTATACAATGTGCGACTTTTAGCGATCCCCTCTCCAAGGAGCCTTAGTGAGCACGTTGCCACCCTGCCCGAAATGCAATTCCGAATACACCTATGAAGACGGCACCCAACTGGTGTGCCCGGAGTGCGCCCACGAGTGGTCTGCCGGCGGTGAAGCCGAAGTGGCATCCGACGATGCCGTGAAAAAAGATTCGGTCGGTAACGTCCTGCAGGACGGCGACACCATCACCGTGATCAAGGACCTGAAGGTCAAGGGCACCTCGCTGGTGGTCAAGGTCGGCACCAAGGTCAAGAACATCCGCCTGTGCGATGGCGACCACGACATCGACTGCAAGATCGACGGCATCGGCCCGATGAAACTCAAATCCGAATTCGTCAGAAAAGTCTGATTCTGCTGTCTTCCATCCCGCGCCCGCCGTGGGATGGAGCTTCGCCCTCCCCCGCAATCCCCATCAAATCCTCGCGATAGCCAAACGCCAGCCGTTTTGACCTTACGCAATCTTTACCCGCAAAAAATCACAAACCGCCAATAGGCGCTTGCTATTTGACGAATAAGAATTATTCTCATTGAAACCCTTTCAATGGAGATGAGACCCATGACTTATTTGATCGACGCCTGGTTGGATCGCCCGCACCCGTACCTCAGGATCCTGCATCGGGAAACCGGTGAAGTCTGCGCCGTACTGGAAGAAGAAGCCCTGCACGAGTTGCAGGATCAAGGGGATCTGGACGTCAGCGGCCTGAGTTCCAGCGAGCCCTTGGTGCTCAAGGAGCTGGTGCGCAATCTGTTCCTGTTCTGCTATGCCCGGGCCTTGCGCCCGACCAGTGAACTGCACAACAAGATCGAAGTATGAGATCGGCGGAGAAACCCTGCACAAGCCACGCTTGTGCAGGGTAACGGGATTACAGAACGTCGAGCAGCTCGACGTCGAACACCAGAACGCTGTGCGGCGGGATGCTGCCAACGCCTTGAGCGCCGTAAGCCAGTTCGCTCGGCACGTACAGACGCCATTTGCTGCCGGCATTCATCAGTTGCAGGGCTTCGGTCCAGCCAGCGATAACGCCGCCCACCGGGAATTCAGCCGGCTGGCCACGCTCGTAGGAGCTGTCGAACACAGTGCCGTCGATCAGCGTGCCGTGGTAGTGAGTACGCACGGTGTCTTCACGGGATGGCTTGGCGCCTTCACCTTGAGTCAGCACTTCGAACTGCAGGCCGGAAGCCAGCGTGGTGATGCCTTCTTTCTTGGCGTTTTCAGCCAGGAATGCCAAGCCTTCGCCAGCGGCCGCTTCAGCCTTGGCAGCGGCTTCGGCTTGCATGATCTCGCGGATCACCTTGAAGCTGGCGGACATGGCTTCCTGGCTTACACGGCTTTCCTTACCGGCGAAGGCGTCGGTCAGGCCGGCCAGGATGGCGTCCAGGCTGACACCCGGTGGCGGGTTGTCGCGCAGCTGGTCACCCAGCTGACGGCCGATGCCGTAGCTGACGCGGGTTTCGTCGGTGGACAGATTTACTTCGGACATGACACTGCTCCGCTGTGCGGACGGCCTCAGGACATGCCGTGCGTACACAGCGCGTCCCGACGCGCCCGGAACCAAAAGGGCGAGCAGACTAGCACAGATGTTCCGGCATTGATCAGGCCCCGGGGGCCTACAGCGCGGATCGCCAGGCCAGCGGCACCTTCAGGCTTTCTTCGCCACTGGCACCAAGACCGCACATTTCATCGTGCACCGAGGTGTGCACCAGGTTGAACGGCAGTACCGGCAAGTTATGCAGCACATCCCGGGCATGCTCGACCGAGCGCAGCGTCAGCATTTTCCCCTGCGGATCGCTCAGCGGGTACGCCGCGCCATGCATCCGGGCCTCCAGCAGATAGATCCCGCCTTCCATGGAGATCAGGTTCAGTTCGTCGACTTTTCTGGCGACGGCAAACGCATTCAACTCTTGCAGGTTCATGAACGCACCTCACGCGGTGGCGAGTCTTGAGACCTACAGGGATATGCTTCGGCGGATCAAAGTACAAGCCACAAACGACACCGCCCGTCTGTTTCGCAACAGACGGGCGGTTTTGTTACAGCAATCGTCAGCTCATCAGTGCTTGGTGAGCTTGTCCAGATAACCCATGGCGAACGCCGAGATCACGAAGGTCATGTGGATGATCACGTACCACATCAGGTGCTCGGGATCGACGTTCTTGGCATCCATGAAGATCCGCAGCAGGTGGATCGAGGAGATCGCCACGATCGACGCCGCCACTTTCATCTTCAGCGACGAGGAGTCCATGGTGCCCAGCCAGCTGAGCTTTTCCTTGCCTTCATCGATGTTCAGCTCGGACACGAAGTTCTCGTAGCCGGAAATCATTACCATCACCAGCAAGCCGCCGACCAGCGCCATGTCGATCAGCGACAGCAGCACCAGAATCAGCTCGGACTCGGCCATGGAGAAGACGTTGGGAATGACATGAAACACTTCCTGGAAGAATTTCAATGCCAGCGCCAGCAGCCCGAGGGACAGCCCGATGTAGATCGGCGCCAGCAGCCAGCGCGTGGCGTACATTGCATTTTCGATAAAGCGTTCCATTGACTCTCACACAAGAAGGGTTGAAATCGGCGGCGAGTATACCAGCCGCCCATGACAGCCAGAAACCGCCCGGAAATCCGCCACCTGCGTGTGTGTGTCAAAGTTTTTCTGCTAGTGTCCAAACCATTGACAGCCCAGCGACAGTGCACAGGAAGACTGGAAATGGATGTGCGATTGCCGATATCGACTGCCGGAATTTGTTTCGCCCTGTTGCTTGGCGGGTGTTCGCCCGGCGATGAAAAACCCGCCGTCAGTCTCGAAGAAAAGACTGCGCAGTTCGAGCAGTCGCTGGACGCCATCACCGACCCCAAACTCAAGGACGCCGTAACCGAACTCGGCGGCTCGCTGTTGTTGCTCGAACGCGCGCAACAGAAGCTCGACAACAAACCGCCCCGCACCGAATACGGCGAAGACGCCCTCGGCGTACTCCGGCATTACCCGACACCCCAGGCGCTGGTCGACACGTTCATCAATGGCCTGTTCGTGCTGCACAAGGATTCCAGCTCCGATTACCTCACCGATCTGCAACCGGTGTTCCCCTTCGTGCTCAACATCCCCGGCGGCTTTCTGTTCCCCCATGGCGTGGAGTGGCACTCGGTCACCCTGAGCAACAAACGGGTGATCGCCTATCAGCCGGAATGGTCGGAAACCGATCCGGGCATTCAGTTGAGTCCGTCCAGCTCCAACGTCACCAACCCCGATGACCTGACCGTCACCTACCCGTTCATCGAAGGGCTGAATGTCGACAAGAAGAACCTGCCGCGTCCGGTCAGCCTGCAAGGCCAGGTGGAAGTCATCGCCCCGAAACGCCTGCACAGTTTCAATCTGGATAAAAAGGACGTCGGCCAGACCCGCTCCGACGGCAATCTCAGCCTAACCCTGCTGAAACTGGACACGCACTACGCCGAACTCGAGTTCAGCAACCAGCTGCCGCTCGCCCCGGAAGTCGCCAACATCCGACTCAATCCGTTGATCGTCCAGGCCCGCGACTCGACGGGCCAGTATCTGGTGCGTGCCGGCGCCATCAACGAAAATCCCGAGCAGGTGGCGTTCTATCAAAAACAGCTGGCGTACCTGCAACAGCAAAAAGCCTGGAGCGAGACGCTCGAAAAGAAGCTGGACGATGAACAACAGGCCTTTGAACAGCAGCATCCGCGCCACTACAACAAGGTGTACTTCAACGGCCCGATCGACAGCCTCGAAGTCAGCCTGCTGGATTTTTCCGAAGCGACCGTCACCCGCAAAGCTCTGGATCTGCCCGTGCGCGAATTCGATCCGCACACCACGGAAAAAACCGTTCAGCCGCTCGACCTGCCGATCACTGTCTACGACGATCAGGCGCCCGAATGGCTCAAAGGCGCGTCCCTGACTGAAGAACAGCTGAAAAGCGGCGTTCATATCCGCCAGTCGGTTGAAGAGCCGAGCGCCGCGCGCATCGAATTCGACCACCGCAAAACCTTCAACGATGAAATGCTCGGCGACGACTTCAGCCCCGGCGAAAGCCCGGTGACGTTCTTCACGGAAAAGCACAACGGCAAACTCGACGAGCCGATCGAACTGCCGCCCGAGGCGTATCAGGTCGATCCACTACAGGCGACCATCACCTACGACCTGAACCTGTTCCCGGAAACCCCGGCGATTGCCGTCGGCTCGATGCCCTTGTTCCTGGCCACGGTGGACAAACAGGTTTATGAAGCCAAGGCCCTGCCCAAGGGTCTGGAAATCAGGAACAACGCGTTGGTGGTGGATTTGAAGCGATACCCGGCCAACGAATGGCGATTCTTCGTCAAGGACGACAGCGGTCATTACCTGAAGCAGATTCTGTCGGTCAGCCACGACGCGAGCGCCGAAGGGCCGGCGTTATTCGGCGTGCATTATTTCTACGGCCGTCCGACGCGCGTGGAAACCTACCAGCGAACCGACCTCGCCACCGTGCAATACGGCTTTGAGGTCAAACTCGACAAGGCGCAGACCCAGGGCGCTGCACCCTGATCGACACTGATGATCGGCACTCTAGTGATCGAAAGTGCCGATGCTGCGTCCGCGTCCACCGTTGATCTGCCGCAACTGCGCCTGCAGATGCAACGACCAGATCTGTGGATCATTGGCCAGCTCATAGCCATGCATCGTCAGGCTTTCAACGATGGTGTCGAGAATCGACTCGGCGGCGATCGGCCCGTGAAACGGGCCCTGGGCCTTGATGGCGGAAGGTTGTTCACCGGCCATGCCGGCGGCGAAGAGCAACGTCCACATGCCGTTATCGCCGGCCAACGGCTTGATGGCGCATTCGATACGGGTCACGAGACCCAGGCATTGACGGGTAAGGCAGAGGTTGCGCGACATGGCGGCGACCCTCGGTAAAGCCGGTGTTCAGCCCTTGCTGAAGAGCTGTTTCGATCCAGTGATACTGTCGATGTCCTTGAGCAGAGAATAGAAGAAAAGTCCGGCGCGCAAGCCGCACAGAACCAGAAGGCGCCGAATGGTCATTGTGTGAATATTGACGCCAGAGTGATGGCACTTTTGCCGACGTTCGCGACAAAACAAAAACGGGAGCCAAGGCTCCCGTTTTTTGACTGCCGCTGACTCAGGCCGGCTTGGCCTCCGCCAGCGCCTCCTGCGCCAGTTCCTTCTCGGCCTCTTTCAGATCCTCTTCGCTGATCATCTCGGCAATCACCCGCAGGCGCTCCACTACCCGCGCGTTGACGCTGCCTTCCGGGAATTCGCCCTCTTCGTTCGGCTCACCGGCCGGCTCGCCCACCAGCAGGCTCAACGCTTCGTCGGCCTGACGCACCGCGTAAACGTGGAACTGCCCGGCACGCACCGCCGCCAGTACTTTCTCATCGAGCATCAAGGTGGCGACGTTGGCCTGCGGAATGATCGCGCCCTGTTCGCCCGTCAGCCCGCGTGCTTCGCAGAGACGGAAGAAGCCTTCGATCTTCTCGTTGACCCCGCCCACCGCCTGCACTTCACCGAACTGGTTGATCGAGCCGGTGATCGCGAAGCACTGCTTGAGCGGGGTTTTCGACAACGCCGAAATCAGCGTGCACGCCTCGCCCAGCGACGCACTGTCGCCATCGACGTAGCCGTAGGATTGCTCCAGCGCGATGCTCGCGGAAATCGCCAGCGGGAATTCCTGGGCATAACGGCTGCCCAGATACCCGGTGAGAATCATCACGCCCTTGGAGTGAATCGGCTGACCGAGGTTGACCTCACGCTCGATGTCGACGATGCCGCTGCCGCCCGGGTACACCGTGGCGGAAATCCGCGCCGGCACACCGAACGCCGAGTCGCCGACTTCGAGCACGGTCAAACCGTTGCATTTGCCGACCGCCGCGCCGTCGGTGTCGATCAGAATGATCCCCGCCAGCATGTCGTCGAGAATCCGCGCCGACACCCGCCCCGTGCGGGTGGCCTTGGCCTTGAGCGCACGCTCGATGTGGCCGGCATCGGTCATTTCATCGTTGGCCAGATGCCGGATGAAATCCGCCTCGCTGACCAGCTGGAACAGATCGCCGATCCGCGCCGACAAACGCCCCTGGTGCTCGGCCAGACGCGCGCTGTAAGTCGCCAGACGCGCCACCGCGTCGGCGGTCAGCGGCGCCATGCCTTCTTCCGAAGTACGGGTTTTCAGCAACTGGGCGAACTGCTCCAGGCTTTCGTCGACCATCGGGATGTCTTCGTCGAAGTCCACCAGAACGCGGAACATCTCCTGGAAGTCCGGATCGAGGTCCTGCAGCGTGTAATACAGCTGACGGGCGCCGATGATGATCACTTTGACCTGCAACGGAATGTGCTGCGGGTTGAGCGTCACGGTGGCGAAACGGCCCATCTCGCCCAGCGGCGATTCCATCTTCAGCTTGCGCGATTGCAGGGCGCGCTTGAGCGCATCCCACACGAACGGCTCGCCGAGCATTTTTTCCGCTTCAAGGATCAGGAAACCGCCGTTGGCGCGGTGCAGTGCACCCGGGCGCAACTGGCGATAGGTGGTGTAGAGCGCGCCTTGATCGGTGGTGTACTCGATACGGCCGAACAGGTTTTCGTAGGTCGGATGCGGCTCGAACACCACCGGCGCACCGCCGCTGGCCGGATGGCCGACCACCAGGCTCGGGGCGTATTGCTCTTCCAGCAGCTTGCGCGCGACCGCATCGGTCTTGCTGTCATCGACCAGTTGCTCGACGACGGTTTTCAGCAGATAGACCTGCATCGCCTGCAGGTAACCGCAGACCGCGGCGTTTTCCGCGTACTTCTCCGACAGCGGTGCGAGCAAGGGCTGCAAGGCCAGGGTGATGGTTTCTTCGTTGAGCTGACGCAACTGGTTGCTCGACTCGCGCTTCCACTGCGGCAGGCTCGCCAATTCTTCGTTCAGGCGTTCTTCGAGACCGGAAATATCGTCGTGAAAGCGTTCGCGCTCGGTTTCCGGCAACTGGGCGAATTCGGCTTCGTCCAGCGCCTTGCCTTCAAGCATCGGGGTGAAGGCGATGTTGCTGCTGTCGCGGTACAGGGCGACGTCTTTTTCCAGGGCCAGACGTTCGATGACGTCCAGCGCCTTGTCGTAGCGCTGGTTGAAGGCGCGGTCGATGGCGCTCTTCTTCTGCTGGTAGGACGGGTGTTCGAACACCGCAGGAAAGGTCGCCAGCAGGTTATCGATCAGGCCGTTGATATCGCCGATGAAGGCACCCGCGCTGCCCGACGGCAATTCCAGGGCGCGGGGCTCGCGCGGCTCATCGAAATTGTTGACGTAGACCCAGTCCGCCGGGGTCTGCAGGCGTTTGCCTTCGGCCTTCAGGTAGCGTTTGACGAACGAGAACCGGCCGGTGCCGGGCTCGCCCATGACGAACACGTTGTAACCGGGGCGTGGCATGGCCACACCGAACTGCAAGGCTTCGACCGCACGTTCCTGGCCGAGCACACCGCGAAAGGGCTCCAGATCATTGGTGGTAGTGAAGCTGAACTGTTCAGCGGAAAACGGACGGGTCAGCGCTTCGGGCGCTAGACGCAAGCTGGCAGCAACAGGATCAGGCATCGGGCTTCCTTAACAATCAGGCGGGGCAGATAGCGGCATTCTGGCGCTGCCCGAGCCCCACTGGCAAGGCGCGCCACACGACAAAGCATAGACAACCGGCCAACCATGACCCAGCCCGAGTGAAACCGGGGTTATCACCAAATCTTTTGTAAAAAATCACGGAACCCCGGGAACGTGCCTAAACTCCAAACTGCGCGGCTGGAACTAATACCGGCCCACTGGCTTCGTTTTGATCTGTTTCGTACAGAGCTTGGGGGGCCAGAACCCTGTCCATTGGTATGCACATAAAGAGAACAAAGCTATGAAACGGATTCTTCTCGGTACTCTCTTCACCGCTGTATCCATCAACGCAATGGCGCAAGCTCCAGGCGGCCCGGATTGCGGTTGGGGCAACATGCTGTTCGAAGGTCAGCGTGGCACTCCGGCTCACTTCCTGGCATCCACCACCAACGGCACCTCCGGCAACGCCACGTTCGGCATGACGTCCGGCACCAACGGTTGCTCCACCAACGCTTCGCTGACCTATGGCGGCAAATCCTGGTTTGCCATGAATGGCATGATGAACGAGCTGTCCGAAGACATGGCAAAAGGCAACGGCGAAGCGCTGACGACCTATGCCGTGGTACTGGGCGTGGCGCCGGAAGACCGTGCGCACTTCGCCGCCGTCACTCACGAGCACTTCCAGCAGATCTTCAGCAAGGCTGACGTGACCGCCGAAGACGTGCATACCAACACCCTGGCCGTTCTGAAGGCAGACCCACGTCTGGCCAAGTACGCGACTCAGGCTTAAGCTCGACCCACCCGCTTCTTTCGGGAAGCGGGTTTTATTTTTTCGGCCCGCCCTCCTTGGGTCTTTGTTTCTTTCGACTTAAGTTGCCATTTATGCTCAAACGCCTTGCCTGGTTGGCGCTGTGTGTCTGCGCCCCGCTGTCCGCCGCGCCTCACATCGACCCTCAACGTTTGCAGCAACTGGCCAACGACCGCTTCTGGATTTCCCTCGGTCATTACGAAACCGCCAAGCTCGGTGGCTGGCGCAGCTACGTCAGCGACAAAAAATTCTTTCTTGCCCCCGATGGCAACGAACACCCCGACCACGAACTGGCCGCCACCGTGCAAGCGCTGTACGCCCCGGCCAGTCTCGGTGAGCGACACGCACAGTGCGTTTACCCGGCACGCACCCGCTGGTTGAAAGATCAACTCAACCTGACCGACCTGCCGACGCCGGACTGCGCCGAATTCAAGAAATGGTTCAAGGACGTCTCGCCCCACAGCGCGGTGATGATTTTCCCGGCGGCCTACCTCAACAGCCCGTCGTCGATGTTCGGCCACACCCTGCTGCGCATCGACCAGGCTGACGTACAAAGCGACAAGACTTCTCTGCTCAGCTACGCGATCAACTTCGGCGCCTACATCGAAGGCTCGGACAACAGCATCCTGTACGCCTGGAAAGGCCTGATGGGCGGTTATCCGGGATTGTTCGCGCTGGTGCCCTATCAGGAAAAACTCTCGGAATACCGCAGCCTGGAAAACCGCGACCTTTGGGAATACCGGCTCAATCTGACGCAAGCCGAAACAGCGCGGATGGTCGAGCATGTGTGGGAGCTGAAGCAGATCCAGTTCGACTACTTCTTCTTCGATGAAAACTGCTCCTATCGCCTGCTGGAACTGTTGCAGGTGGCGCGCCCGAGCCTGCGCCTGACCGAGCAATTCCCGCTGACGGCGATCCCCACCGACACCGTCAAAGCGGTGAAGGAAGCCGGGCTGGTCGAGCACATCGAATATCGTCCGTCCCGCGAGCGCGAACTGCTCAGCCGTGCCGAGCCCTTGAGCGGCGAAGAACAGGACTGGGTGCTGAAAGTCAGCGCCGACCAGCAGCAATTGCAGGATCCAGCCTTCCAGGCCCTGCCCCGGGATCGCCAGGCGCTGATTGTTGACGCGGCGTATCGGCTGGAGCGCTACCGCGCCAACGGCCAGGAGCGTGATCCACAGCGGGCGCAGCGCAGTTTCGAACTGCTGCGGGCGATCAACAAGAACCCGGCGCCGGAGCTGCAAATTCCACAACCGGGTCTGCCCGAGGACGGCCATGAATCGCGCACCTGGCAGGCCGGTCTCGGCACGCGCGGTGACCGCGCATTCGGCGAGTACGGCTTGCGCATGGCCTATCACGACCTCAACGACAACGCCGAGAGTTTCCCCCTCGGTGCGCAGATCGAAATTCTGCAGATGAAGCTGCGCCAGTACGAAGGCAATCACTGGCAATTTCAGCAACTGGATCTGGCGACCATCCGCTCGCTGACGCCGCGCAACGCGCTGTTGCAGCCGCTGTCGTGGCAGGTCACCGGTGGTCTTGAACGTGTACCGGGCAAGCATGATGACGAGACGCTGGTCAGCCACGTCAACGGTGGCGGCGGCGGAACCTGGGCGTTGGGTGACGATGTGCTGGGTTTTGCCCTCGGCACGGTGCGCGTTGAACACAATAATGATTTCGCCGAGTTCGTTTCCCCCGCCGGCGGTTTCAATACCGGCGTGTTGTGGAAAAACCCGTTGGGCAATCTCAGCCTGGAGGCCAAAGGCGATTACTTCTTCAATGGTGAAGTGCGCCGTAGCCTGAGTCTGAACCAGCAGTGGGAATTGTCGCGCAACCTCGGCCTGCGCCTGAGCGCCCAGCGCGAGTTCAGCCATCTGGCCACACCGGAGACCGAGGTGATGCTGGAAGTGAAGTGGTATCACTACTGAGGTTTTGATCTTTCTTTCACCCCCCATCGACGAATCCGCTTCTAGACTTTCCCTATCAGCCGTGTGACGGCGCGGGAGAGTGTGATGTGGCGGTGTGCGGTTTTTGCGGGCGTGTTGCTGTTGCTGGGCGGCTGTCAGAGCACCCACGAAGATCTGATTGCCAAGGGTTATCCACCGGCGTTCGCCGATGGTTTCGATGACGGGTGCATCAGCGGTCGCCAGGCGGCCGGCTCGATCAGCGGCGAGTTTCGCAAGAACGTGCCGCGCTATCTCAAGGACAAGCAATACGCCGAGGGCTGGAGCGACGGCTTCCGTCAGTGTCAGGCGATGCTGGAAAACAAGGATCGCGAACAGTATCGCAACGAGCACTGGGACGAACGCGAGCGCGCCTGGCAGCAGGAAAAGGATCAGGGCGCAGCGCGGGCCTATCGTTCACAGTAGGTCGCTTCCAGACATCCAGCGAAACCTTTTGCCTGCGACCATGGCCCAACGGCTATAACAGGAGCCCACCATGAGTCGCGCTTTCGTCAACGAAGACAACGCCGCTGCGCAAGCCGATCAGCCGGTCGAACGGCAGGTCAGCACGCAGCCCAATTACGTCACGCCGCAAGGCCTTGCCCAGTTGCAGGCGAAAGTCGCCGAGCTGCAAAGCCTGCACGCCGAACAATCCGCCAAGGGCGAACAGGCCGACAAGCAGCGGCTGGCCGATCTCGAGCGGGATTTGCGTTATTTCAATCAACGGGTCGCCAGCGCTCAGGTCGCGCCGGCCCCGACGTCGAACGACAAGGTGCAGATCGGCAGTTGGGTGACCTACGCCGACGAACACGACACCGAGCGTCGGGTGCAACTGGTCGGCGAGGATCAGGCCGATGCGGCCAACGGCCTGATCAACTGGGCTTCACCGCTGGGCCGTGCGCTGCTTGGCGCGCGGCTCAACGATGAAGTGCTTTGGCAGCGCCCGGCCGGTGATCAACTGATTGAAGTGATCCGCATCGAGCGCTCTTGAGCACCGTTGCTTAAACCACGCCTTGCGCCAGCATCGCGTCGGCGACTTTGACGAAGCCCGCGATGTTCGCGCCTTTGACGTAGTTGATCCGGCCGTTTTCCTCACCGTAATGCACGCAGGCGTGGTGAATCGACTGCATGATCCCGTGCAGCTTGCTGTCCACCTCGCCGCCGGTCCACAGCAGGCGCATGGCGTTCTGCGACATTTCCAGACCGCTCACCGCCACGCCGCCGGCATTCGATGCCTTGCCCGGCGCGAACAGAATGCCGGCTTCGATAAAGAGATCCACAGCCTCGAGGGTGGTCGGCATGTTCGCGCCTTCGGCCACGCAGATGCAGCCGTTGCGCAGCAAGGTGCGGGCGGATTCCGCGTCGAGTTCGTTCTGGGTCGCACATGGCAGCGCGATGTCGCACGGCAACGACCATGGCAATTGACCGGCGCGGAACTCCAGGCCGAATGCCGCCGCCAATTCGCTGATCCGTCCGCGCTTGACGTTCTTCAGTTCCAGCAGCGCCAGCCACTGTTCTTCGCTCAGGCCCGCCTCGCAATAGAGCGTGCCTTCGGAGTCGGACAGGGAAATCACCTTGCCGCCCAGGTCCATCACTTTGCGAGCCGCGTATTGCGCGACGTTGCCGGAACCGGAGATCGCCACGCGTTTGCCTTCGACGGTCTGCTCGCGGCGCTTGAGCATTTCCTCGGCGAAGTACACGCAACCGAAACCGGTGGCTTCCGGGCGGATCAGACTGCCGCCATAGGTCATGCCTTTTCCGGTCAGCACGCTGGTGAACTGGTTGCTCAGGCGTTTGTACTGGCCGAACAGGAAACCGATCTCTCGTGCGCCGACACCGATATCACCGGCCGGCACGTCCACATCGGCACCGATGTGGCGGTACAGTTCGCTCATGAACGCCTGGCAGAAACGCATGACTTCGGCGTCGCTCTTGCCCTTCGGATCGAAGTCCGAACCGCCCTTGCCGCCGCCCATGGGCAACGAGGTCAGGGAGTTCTTGAAGGTCTGTTCGAAGGCGAGGAATTTCAGTACGCCCATGTTCACCGAAGGGTGGAAACGCAATCCGCCCTTGTACGGGCCGATGGCGCTGTTCATCTGGATGCGGAAACCGCGATTGACCTGAACCTTGCCCTGATCGTCGACCCACGACACGCGGAACACCACCGCCCGCTCCGGCTCGCAGATGCGCTCCAGAATCCCCGAGGTCAGATAGTGCGGATTGGCTTCGAGAAACGGCCACAGGCTGCGCAGGACTTCTTCGACGGCCTGGTGGAATTCGGGTTGATCCGGATCGCGTTTTTTCAGACGGGCGAGGAAGGATTCGACGGATTCGATCATGGGAAAAGTCTCGGCAGATTTGTTGTCGTTGGAAGCGATTGAGCCGGACTGTAACAAACGACATGTACACAGCAACAGACAAAAATGTCGCATTTATGAAAACAAATAGTACACAAGGTATAAAACAGCCTGCATTGCAGGCAAAAAAAAGCGGAGCCCGAAGGCTCCGCTTTTTCATGCAACCAACCCGTAATCAGGCCAGCTTCTTGTGGCGTACCCGGTGTGGCTGGGCCGCTGCTTCGCCGAGGCGCTTTTTGCGATCGGCTTCGTACTCGGTGTAGTTGCCTTCGAAGAACACCGCCTGCGAGTCGTCTTCGTACGCCAGGATGTGAGTCGCGACGCGGTCAAGGAACCACCGATCGTGAGAGATCACAATGGCAGCGCCCGGGAAGTCCAGCAGGGCTTCTTCCAGGGAACGCAGGGTTTCAACGTCGAGGTCGTTGGACGGTTCGTCGAGCAGCAGGACGTTGCCGCCCTCCTTCAGGGTCAGCGCCAGGTGCAGACGACCGCGCTCACCACCGGACAGGTCCTTGACGAACTTCTGCTGATCGCCGCCCTTGAAGTTGAAGCGACCGACGTAGGTACGCGACGGGATCTCGTAGTTGCCGATGCGGATCTGGTCGGAACCGTCGGAGATCTGCTGGAACACGGTCTTGCTGCCGTCCAGATCTTCGCGGCTCTGATCCACGCAGGCCAGTTGTACGGTTTCGCCGATTTCGATGCTGCCGGAGTCCGGGGTTTCCTTGCCCATCAGCATGCGGAACAGGGTCGACTTACCGGCACCGTTACCGCCGATCACGCCGACGATGGCGCCTTTCGGCATGGAGAACGACAGATTGTCGATCAGCACGCGATCGCCGTAGCCCTTGGTGACGTTCTTGAATTCGATGACCTTGTCGCCCAGGCGCGGACCGGCCGGGATGTAGATCTCGTTGGTTTCCGAACGCTTCTGGAATTCCTGCGACTGCATTTCTTCGAAGCGTTGCAGACGTGCCTTGGATTTCGACTGGCGGGCCTTGGCGCCTTTGCGCACCCACTCCAGTTCTTCCTTCATGGCTTTTTCGTGAGCCGATTGCTGCTTGGATTCCTGGGCCAGACGATCGGACTTGGCTTCCAGCCAACCCGAGTAGTTGCCCTCGTAAGGAATGCCCGCGCCGCGGTCGAGTTCCAGAATCCAGCCGGCGACGTTGTCCAGGAAGTAACGGTCGTGCGTGATCGCTACCACAGTGCCCGGGAAGTCGTGCAGGAAGTGTTCGAGCCACGCAACGGAGTCGGCGTCCAGGTGGTTGGTCGGTTCGTCGAGCAGCAGCATGTCCGGGGCGGACAGCAGCAGACGGCACAGGGCCACACGACGTTTTTCACCACCGGACAGGTGCTCGACCTTGGCGTCCCAGGCCGGCAGACGCAGCGCATCGGCGGCGACTTCCAGCTGGCGCTCCAGGTTGTGACCGTCGCTGGCCTGCAGGATCGCTTCGAGCTTGGCCTGTTCGGCGGCCAGCTTGTCGAAGTCGGCATCCGGGTCGGCGTAAGCGGCGTAGACCTCGTCCAGACGCGCTTGCGCATCCTTGATCACGCTGACCGCTTCCTCGACCACTTCACGCACGGTCTTGGTCGGATCCAGTTGCGGCTCTTGCGGCAGGTAACCGATGTTCAGTTCCGGCATCGGGCGCGCTTCGCCTTCGAACTCGGTGTCGACGCCGGCCATGATTTTCAGCAGCGTGGATTTACCCGAACCGTTGAGGCCGAGTACGCCGATCTTGGCGCCGGGGAAGAAAGACAGCGAAATGTTTTTCAGGATTTCCCGCTTCGGCGGAACAACTTTGCCCAGCCGATGCATGGTGAAGACGTATTGAGCCATGGAGAACCTTGGGTCAGTGACAGATGAATGATTGGAGCGCAGGCGATGCCCGGCCAGACCGATGCGCGTCGTTCACTTGATGGTCATCAATGCGTGCGCGCTGAAAAAGTCTGAGTCTAGGAGCTGGAACGCTCCCGCGTAACCGGCAAAGCTACCTGAATGACCGGTGGCAGTCCAGCCGAGTGGGGCTGGCACTTCGCCACAACTCAAGGCATGCTAGCCGCCCTTGGGCGTCCGGCTTATAGTGCACGTCGCGCCAGTCCAGCCAGACCGCAGGATTACAGCTTGTCCAACGTCACTCCGCCAGCCTCTGTGAGCAGCACCCAACCGGCGCCCGGCTCGTCCCTGCGCGGAACATTGAAAGGCGCGCTGGCGACGCTGGTGCTTTTGCTGCTGGCGCTGCTGTTCTGGCAGCTGCTCGATCAACTGCGTGAAACCCAGAAAAACCAGCGTCAGTACACCATCGACTACACCGCCGACCTCGCCGCGCAGGTCAGCCTGAACATGGCGTTGAACGCGCAGATCGCCCTCAACCTGCTACCGATCGTCGAACAACCGCAGTCGGCCGACGAACAGCAGGCGCTGCTGCGCAAACTTCAAAAGTCGCTGCCCGACCTGCGCAGCCTGGCCCTGCTCAGCCCCTCCGGAAAAATCCTCAGCGACAGCGCGACTGACAGCCAAGACGCCGATTACCTCAGCGATCTGGTACGCCGCAGCCGCGCTCAGGCGCATTACTTCAGCAATGACGACGACGGCTCGGTGGTGCATCTGCTGTTGCATCAGGCCAGTGGCAGCACTCGCGGTTACTGGGCACTGCGGCTGACACCCACCTTTTTTAAAGCACTGACCAAACAGGGCGAAACCGGGATCCGTCCTCTGTGGCTGGTGGAAAATCGCATCAACCATCAGATCATCAGCCGCGACGAAGCGATGCCCATCGGCAGCACCAGCGTCCTGACCCCGGACGATCTGGCCAACAGCGTGCTGACCGTGCCGCTGAGCAGCAGCGACTGGCAACTGCGTGGCCTGTTCGACCGCCAGCACGTGCTCGAACAACTGCTGCCGGCGTTCATCGGCAAATGCCTGTTGGGCCTGGCGCTCTCGCTGCTGCCGTTTATCGCACTGCTCAACATGCGCCGCCGTCAGCGTCAGGTGCATGAAGGGCGTCGGCGTTATCAGGATATTTTCGAAGGCACCGGCGTGGCGTTGTGCGTGCTGGATCTTTCGGGGCTCAAGCAGCTGTTCGAAAAGGCCCAGATCCAGACCAGCGACCAGCTCAAGGCATGGCTCGACCAGCCCGCGCAGCGCCAGCAATTGCTCCAGGAACTGCGGGTTACCGAGGTCAACCAGGTTGCGTTGCAACTGCTCAACGTCAATTCCTGCGACCACGCCTGGCAATTGTTGATCGACGGTCAGCCGCACAGTCAGTGCGCCATCGGCAATCAGGTGCTCGACGCCGTACTCCAGCAGCAGAAACAGCTGGAACTGGAAATCAAGCTCCCGGACATCAATGGCCGCGACCAGCACCTGTGGCTGGTGCTGCGCCTGCCGCAGGAACAGCACGACTACAAGGCCGTGATCCTGAGCATCAACGACATCACCAGCCGCAAGCTGATCGAACTGTCGCTGCTGGAGCGCGAAGGTTTCTGGTCGGACGTGGTGCGTACCGTGCCGGATCACCTGTATGTGCAGGACGTGATCAGCCAGCGGATGATCTTCAGCAACCACCACCTCGGCCAGACCCTCGGTTACAACCGCACCGAACTGCATCAGATGGGCGAGTACTTCTGGGAAATCCTCCTGCACCCGGAAGACGCCGACTATTACCATCGCTCGCGGCAGATGCAGCGTCACGCTGGTTACAGCCAGTTGTTGCAATGTCAGCTGCGCTTCCGTCATCGCGACGGCAAGTGGCGGCGCTTCGACATTCGCGAACAGGCGCTGGCCCGGGACAAGCACGATCAGGTCACGCGGATCATCGGCGTGGCCAAGGACATCACCGAGCAGATCGAAGCCAGCGAATCGTTGCGCGACAGCGAACAACGCTACCGGATGCTCGCCGAAAGCATCAGCGACGTAATCTTCTCCACCGACAGCCAGCTGTCGCTGAACTACGTCAGCCCGTCGGTGCAAGCGGTGCTGGGTTATGACGCCGAATGGATTTTCCAGAACGGCTGGCAATCGACCATCGCCAACCCGCAGCAACTGAGCGGCATCTATCACCTGATGGATCGGGTCAGCAAAGCTCTGGGCAAACCCGAGCAACTGGTGATTTTGCGCAGCCAGGTGCAGACCCAGCTGTTCCTGTTCGACTGCCTGCGCGCCGACGGTCGCAAGATCCCGATCGAACTGCGTCTGGTGCTGGTGTGGGACGAACATGGCGCCTTCGAAGGCGTGCTCGGCGTCGGTCGCGACATCAGCCAGCAGCGCCGTGCGGAGAAAGACCTGCGCATGGCGGCCACGGTATTCGAGCACTCGACTTCGGCGATCCTGATCACCGACCCGGCCGGTTACATTGTCCAGGCCAACGAGGCGTTCAGCCGGGTCAGCGGCTACGCGGTGAGCGAAGTGCTCGACCAGTTGCCGAACATGCTGACCGTCGACGAACAGCAGGACGCGCACCTGCGCTACGTGCTCAAGCAGTTGCATCAGCACAGCACCTGGGAAGGTGAGGTCTGGCTCAAGCGCCGCAATGGCGAGCATTACCCGGCGTGGGTCGGCATCACTGCGGTGCTCGATGACGAGGGCGATCTGGCCAGTTACGTGTGCTTTTTCAGCGACATCAGCGAGCGCAAGGCCAGCGAGCAGCGGATTCACCGCCTCGCCTACTATGACGCCCTGACCCACCTGCCGAACCGCACGCTGTTCCAGGATCGTCTGCACACCGCGTTGCAATCGGCTGAACGGCAGAAGTCGTGGGTGGTGCTGATGTTCCTCGACCTCGACCGTTTCAAACCGATCAACGACTCCCTCGGCCACGCCGCCGGCGACCGCATGCTCAAGGACATGGCCACGCGCTTGCTGGCCTGCGTCGACGATGACGACACCGTGGCGCGGATGGGCGGCGACGAATTCACCCTGTTGCTGCAACACCGCTCCAGCCGCGAAATGGCACTGAACCGTGCGATCCACGTGGCCGAGCAGATCCTTGCCAGTCTGGTGCGACCGTTCGTGCTCGAAGGCCGCGAGTTCTTCGTCACCGCCAGTATCGGCATCGCCCTGAGCCCGCAGGACGGCAACGAACTCAGCCAGCTGATGAAGAACGCCGACACCGCGATGTACCACGCCAAGGAGCGCGGCAAGAACAACTTCCAGTTCTATCAGGCCGACATGAACGCCAGTGCGCTGGAGCGTCTGGAGCTGGAAAGCGATCTGCGCCACGCGCTGGAGCAGAACGAATTCGTGCTGTATTACCAGCCGCAGTTCAGCGGCGACGGCAAACGCCTGACCGGCGCCGAAGCCCTGCTGCGCTGGCGTCATCCGCGTCGCGGGCTGGTGCCGCCGGGGGATTTCATCCCGGTGCTCGAAGAACTCGGGCTGGTGGTGGACGTCGGCGACTGGGTGATCAGCGAGGCCTGCCGTCAGCTGAAGACCTGGCACCAGAGTCGCGTGCGCGTGCCGAAGGTCTCGGTGAACATTTCCGCCCGGCAGTTCTCCGATGGCCAGCTCGGCACGCGGATCGCCACCATCCTCAAGGAAACCGGCCTGCCGCCGGCGTGCCTGGAGCTGGAGCTGACCGAAAGTATTCTGATGCGCGAAGTCAGCGAGGCGATGCAGATCCTTGCCGGCCTGAAGAACCTCGGCCTGAGCATCGCGGTCGACGACTTCGGCACCGGTTACTCGTCGCTGAACTACCTCAAGCAATTCCCGATCGACGTGCTGAAGATCGACCGCACCTTCGTCGACGGCCTGCCGTCCGGCGAGCAGGACGCGCAGATCGCCCGGGCAATCATCGCCATGGCCCACAGCCTGAATCTGGCGGTGATCGCCGAGGGCGTGGAAACCCATGAACAACTGGACTTCCTGCGCGAGCATGGTTGCGACGAGGTTCAGGGTTATCTGTTCGGGCGGCCGATGCCGGCGGGACGGTTCGAGGCGCAGTTCAGCAATGATGCGCTGTTCATGTTCGACTGAGACTTTGTGGGGAAGCCATCGCCAGCAGGCTGGCTCCCACAAGGATTGATGCCGATCAGGGAATTTGCAGGCTATCGCGATTACTGTGGGAGCCAGCCTGCTGGCGATTTGGCCGGCACAATCACCGTATATCCACGCATGAACGCCACTTGTCTGCGACATGATGTCGTTTCATATGCCATCCAAAACCCGATGGGTTAGAATGCCCCCCTTTTCTGCCCCCGATCCTTGAGGACCGCCATGTTCAGCCGTGATTTGACTATTGCCAAGTACGACGCCGATCTTTTTGCCGCCATGGAGCAAGAAGCCCAGCGCCAGGAAGAACACATCGAGCTGATCGCTTCGGAGAACTACACCAGCCCAGCGGTGATGGAAGCTCAAGGCTCGGTACTGACCAACAAGTACGCCGAAGGCTACCCGGGCAAGCGCTACTACGGTGGTTGCGAGTACGTCGACGTCGTTGAGCAACTGGCCATCGACCGCGCCAAGGAACTGTTCGGCGCCGACTACGCCAACGTTCAGCCGCACGCCGGTTCCCAAGCCAACGCCGCTGTCTACCTGGCCCTGCTGTCGGCCGGTGACACCATTCTGGGCATGAGCCTGGCTCACGGCGGTCACCTGACCCACGGCGCCAGCGTTTCCTCCTCCGGCAAGCTGTACAACGCCATCCAGTACGGCATCGACGCCAACGGCCTGATCGACTACGACGAAGTCGAGCGTCTGGCGGTTGAACACAAGCCGAAAATGATCGTGGCCGGTTTCTCTGCCTACTCGCAGATCCTCGACTTCCCGCGCTTCCGCGCCATCGCCGACAAGGTTGGCGCCTACCTGTTCGTCGACATGGCTCACGTAGCCGGTCTGGTCGCCGCTGGCGTCTACCCGAACCCGGTTCCGTTCGCTGACGTCGTGACCACCACCACCCACAAGACCCTGCGCGGTCCACGTGGTGGCCTGATCCTGGCCAAAGCCAACGCCGACATCGAGAAGAAGCTGAACTCCGCCGTATTCCCGGGCGCCCAGGGCGGCCCGCTGGAGCACGTGATCGCCGCCAAAGCGATCTGCTTCAAGGAAGCACTGCAGCCAGAGTTCAAGGCTTACCAGCAACAAGTGGTGAAAAACGCCCAGGCCATGGCCGGCGTGTTCATCGAGCGCGGTTTCGACGTGGTTTCCGGCGGTACTGAAAACCACCTGTTCCTGCTGTCGCTGATCAAGCAGGAAATCTCCGGTAAAGACGCCGACGCCGCTCTGGGCAAAGCGTTCATCACCGTAAACAAGAACTCCGTGCCAAACGACCCACGCTCCCCGTTCGTCACCTCCGGTCTGCGCTTCGGTACTCCGGCTGTGACCACTCGCGGCTTCAAGGAAGCAGAGTGCAAAGAGCTGGCGGGCTGGATCTGCGACATCCTGGCTGACCTGAACAACGAAGCGGTGATCGACGCCGTTCGTGAGAAAGTCAAAGCCATCTGCAAGAAACTGCCGGTATACGGCGCTTAATTGCGACGTTAAACCCGCAGCATGAAAAACCGGCCAAGTGATTGGCCGGTTTTTTTTCGCCCGCAAAAAAGTTTCGAACGCTAAATGGCTCAAGGTCGGGGTCTCGCGCCCAACTGGTCAGACCGGTCATGCCAATTCGTCATTTTTCACTTGCGATCCGTAAAAAACAGCGCCTAGACTGCACCCGCACTGGACATACCGGTAAGACCACAATAATTAAGTCCTGAATCTGATGCGCCCCGCGCACGGCAGCCAGGACACCGACCAGGATTCCTCCCATGCTCAGATGGTGCTCGCGTTCAATCTTCCTCCAAGTGGTTCTCGGACTGGTGCTCGGCATCGTCTGCGGGCTGACCCTTCCTGAATACTCGGCCCAGCTCAAACCGCTCGGCGACGGTTTCATCAAACTGATCAAGATGCTCATCGGCCTGATCGTGTTCTGCGTGGTGGTCAGCGGCATCAGCGGCGCCGGCGACCTGAAGAAGGTCGGGCGCATCGGCCTCAAGTCGGTGATCTACTTCGAAGTGCTGACCACCATCGCCCTGGTGATCGGTCTGGTGTTCGCCTTCACCACCGGGATCGGCAGCGGCGCCAACATCCATCTGGAGCAGCTGTCCGCCGCCGACATGGGCGACATCGCCGAACGCGGCCAGCACATGCACACCACCACCCAATTCCTGATGGACCTGATCCCGACCTCGGTACTCGGCGCCTTTGCCGACAACAACATTCTGCAAGTGCTGCTGTTCTCGGTGCTGTTCGGCAGCGCGTTGAATCTGGTGGGCGAAGCGGCTTCCGGGATCTCGCGGCTGATCAACGAGCTCAGCCACGTGATCTTCCGGATCATGGGCATGATCGTGCGTCTGGCACCGATCGGCGTGTTCGGCGCCATCGCCTTCACCACCAGCAAATATGGCCTGGATTCGCTGCAACACCTGGGCAGCCTGGTCGGTTTGTTCTACCTGACCTGCATCGCTTTCGTCGCGCTGATTCTCGGTCTGGTAATGCGTCTTTCCGGCCTGCGCATGTGGCCGCTGCTCAAGTACCTGCGTGAAGAACTGCTGATCGTCATGGGCACCGCCTCTTCCGATGCCGTGCTGCCGCAGATCATGCGCAAGCTGGAACATCTGGGCATCGGCAGCTCGACCGTCGGGCTGGTGATTCCTACCGGTTACTCGTTCAACCTCGACGGCTTTTCGATCTACCTGACCCTGGCCATCGTGTTCATCGCCAACGCCACCGGCACGCCACTGGCCATGACCGATCTGCTGACGATTTTGCTGGTGTCGCTGATTACCTCCAAAGGTGCCCACGGCATTCCGGGGTCGGCGCTGGTGATTCTGGCGGCCACGCTGACGGCCATCCCGGCGATTCCGGTGGTCGGTCTGGTGCTGGTGCTGGCGGTGGACTGGTTCATGGGCATCGGTCGCGCGCTGACCAACCTGATCGGCAACTGCGTCGCCACCGTGGCCATCGCCCGTTGGGAAAAGGACATCGACGTGCAGCGGGCGAACAAGGTGCTCAACGGCGAGCAGGGCTATAACTTTCAGCCGAGAAAAACGGTCGCTCAAGCGGCGGCCAAAGAATTCTGAATGAGCGCCGTGCCGGCGCCAATGCAGGCACGGCTCATGGAGCGAACACGTGATTACTACATCAACCGTCGTCAACTCAGTGGTGGAAAAACTCCGGGCCGCGCTGGCCCGTGGCCAGTGGCGCTCCGGCGAGATGCTGCCGGGGCAGCGCGAGCTGGCCGAGCAACTGGGCATCAGCCGCCCGAGCCTGCGTGAAGCGGTGATCGTGCTGGAAACCCTCGGTCTGGTGCGCTCGATGCCGGGCAAAGGCGTGGTGGTGCTCGACGCGCAGGCCAGTGACACTCAAAGCCACGACAGCGCAGTGGCCGGCGCAAGCCTCGAAGACGTGCTGCAACTGCGCTACACCCTCGAACCGTTCATTGTCGGTCTGGTAGCGCAGTCGATCAGCAGCAAGGAAGTCGGGCAGCTGCGCCTGACCCTGATGGACATGCGCGAAGCCCTCGAAGCGGGCGACAGCGAGGCCGGGGTCAGCGCCTACATCGCGTTCCACGAGGAGCTGTTCACCCTGACCTCGAACCCGATTTTCCAGAGCGTGGTGCAACAGACCAGCAACGCCCTCAAGCAAAGCGCCGAAGTGCTGCGCAATTCACCGGAGCATCTGGCCGAACGCCTCGAGGAAAACGAAGCCGTGGTGCGCGCGATCCGCAGCAAGAACAGCGCCCAGGCCAGCGCCGAAATGCGCCGGCACATTTTGCGTGAGGGCCAGCGGATGGGTATCGAGCTGAATATTCCGGATGACAACCTGAGCCACTGAAACGCCTCACACTGGAGACCGGCCATGAACAGCCTTGCCACGCCATCGCACCCTCGCTCGACCTCGACGGCCCTGCCCTTCTCCCGCCTGCATGCGCCGGTGGACGACCTGTATCCGCGCCTGTTCGACGCTATCCTCGAGCAACGCATCGATGCCGCCAGCCGTTTCACCGAAGAAAGTCTCAAGCAGATGTTCGGCGTCAGCCGCGCCGATGTGCGTCGGGTGCTGACCCAACTGTCCCACGAACAGATCATCGTACTGCGGGCCAACCATCGACCACGAGTGGCTGCGCCGGATGCCGAGCAGACACGTCAGGCCCTGCACGCCCGGCGTCTGGCCGAGAACACGCTGGTGCGATTGGCTTGTCAGCATGCGCAGGCTGAAGATCTGAAGCGCCTGCGAGCGTTGATCGAACGCGAACGCCAGGCTGTGGATAAAGATCGGCGCGGGGCGGCGATTCGCTTGTCCGGGGAGTTTCATTTGCAGGTAGCGAAAATGGCGCGGAATGCACCGTTGGCGCATTTTCTCGGCACGTTGGTGCCGCTGACCTCACTGGCGATTGCGCGATGCACAGAAACCACGCACAGCTGTTGCGGCTGGCAGGATCACGCCCGGATCGTCGAGGCGATCGAGCGTGATGACGCTGCCGAGGCGGTGTCGCTGATGAACCGTCATCTGGATCACCTGGAGCAGACGATTCTCAGCGGCTCCACTCACTGAAAGCGCGGCGGACTCAGTTCGCCGCCACCCTGGCAAAACCCGCCCGGATTTTCTCTTCCGGCAAATCGTCGGCGATAAACACGATCACGCTTTCCCGCGCCTCGCCCTCGGCCCACTCGGTATCCCAGTCGAAGCCGTAGAGTTTCAGCACGCCCTGGAACACCAGCCGCCGATCTTCACCCGCAATGTTCAACACACCTTTGTAGCGCAACAATTGCTTGCCGTGCTCTTCCAACAGTTCATTCATGAATTCGCTGAGCTGATCGATATCCAGCGGCTGATCGGTACGCAGCACCAGACTGGAAATCCGGTCGATGGATGGCGCCTTGCTCACCGGCCGCAGACTCACCCCGCCGCCGAGATCGGCATTCAGGTTGAAACCGCGCACATCGAGCAATTCGGCCAGATCGATGTTGCCGTGCTCGACCACGCGGATCGGTGCACGGCGGTTGATGCGAGTCAGGCGTTCGCTAAGCGCGGTGAACGCAGCCTCGTCCACCAGATCGGTCTTGCTCACCAGCAAGCGGTCGGCAAAACCGATCTGCGCCTGGGCGATGGTCTGGGTCAGGTGCAGTTCGGCGTGAGCGGCGTCGACGAGGGTGATGATGCCGTCGAGCAGATAACGTTCGCGCAGTTCTTCGTCGATGAAAAAAGTCTGCGCCACCGGAGCCGGGTCGGCCAGGCCGGTGCATTCGATGACCAGCCGATCGAAGGCGATTTCGCCGCTGTCCAGTCGTTCAAGCAGCAGGTACAAGGCCTTGGTCAAATCGGTGTGGATGGTGCAGCAGACGCAGCCGTTGGCCAGGGTCATGACTTGCACCGGCTCGTCGCCCAGCAATTGGGTGTCGATGCCGGCGTCGCTGAATTCGTTTTCGATCACGGCGATTTTCAGGCCGTGCTCGGCTTTCAACAGATGGCGCAGCAAGGTGGTCTTGCCGGCGCCGAGGAAACCGCTGAGCACCGTGACCGGGATGGGAGAAGACAAACTCGATCTCCTTCAATTGCACAAATAAAAATGGGAGCAGGCCGAAAGACCTGCTCCCACCTATCTCTGCTGAACCACGATCAGCGGCTCAGCAGCACTTCGGCCCACCCTTGCCACCGTAACGGGCTTCCTGACGTTCGCGAAAGAACATCTCGTAGCTCATCACCGGTTTGTCCGGGTGTTTGGTCTGCATATGCTCGACGTAGGTGTCGTAGTCGGGCATGCCGACCATCAGGCGCGCGGCCTGACCGAGGTATTTACCGAGGCGACTCAGGTCATTGAACATGCTGCAATCCTCTGGTTACGCGTCCGGCAGGGCCTGGAATGGCGATTCTTTATCCGTACGCTCTTTTTTGCCCCAGGCAGCGATGCCGACCTTGAGCGCATAGAACAGGATGCTGAATACCACGAACAGGAACAGCGCGGTCAATGTAGCGTTGGTGTAGGCGTTGAAGATCACGTGCTGCATCTGCTCGACGCTTTTCGCCGGCGCCAGCACCTGACCGTTGGCCAGTGCATCGCTGTACTTCTTGGCCAGCGACAGGAAGCCGATCGCCGGGTTGGCGTCGAACAGCTTGATGAAGCCAGCGGTCGTGGTGCAGATCAGCAGCCAGGTGGCCGGCAGCAGGGTGACCCAGATGTAGCGCTGGCGCTTCATCTTGATCAGGACCACGGTGCCGAGCATCAGCGCGATACCGGCAAGCATCTGGTTGGAGATGCCGAACAGCGGCCACAAGGTGTTGATACCGCCCAGTGGATCGACCACGCCCTGATACAGCAACCAGCCCCACATCGCGACACAACCGGCGGTGGCGATCAGGTTGGCGGACCAGGATTCGGTACGTTTCAGTGCCGGAACGAAGGAGCCGAGCAGGTCCTGCAGCATGAAGCGACCGGCACGGGTGCCGGCATCGACTGCGGTCAGGATGAACAGCGCTTCGAACAGGATCGCGAAGTGGTACCAGAACGCCATGGTGTTTTCACCCGGCAGCACACTGTGCAGGATCTGCGCGATACCGACCGCCAGGGTCGGCGCACCACCGGCACGGGCCAGGATGGTGGTTTCGCCGATGTCATGCGCCACGGCTTGCAGGGCTTCCGGGGTAATTGCAAAGCCCCAGTTGCTGACCGCAGTTGCCACGGACACCACGTCACCGCCGACCACGGCGGCCGGGCTGTTCATGGCGAAGTACACGCCTGGCTCGATCACCGAGGCAGCGACCATGGCCATAATGGCCACGAACGATTCCATCAGCATGCCGCCGTAACCGATGTAACGGGCGTTGGTTTCATTATCCAGCAGTTTCGGCGTGGTCCCGGAAGAGATCAGCGCGTGGAAACCCGATACCGCACCGCAAGCAATGGTGATGAACAGGAACGGGAACAGACCGCCCTTCCACACCGGACCAGTGCCGTCGACGAACTGGGTCAGGGCCGGCATTTTCAGCTCGGGCATGGTCACCAGGATGCCGATCGCCAGGGCGACGATGGTACCGATCTTGAGGAACGTGGAGAGATAGTCACGCGGCGCCAGAATCAGCCAAACCGGCAGCGAAGCGGCGACGAAACCGTAGCCGACTAGCATCCAGGTAATCTGCACGCCAGTGAAGGTGAAGGCCTTGGCCCAGACCGGATCGGCGGCAATCTGCCCACCCAGCCAGATCGAACCGAGCAGCAGCAACACGCCGACTACCGAGATCTCGCCGATGCGGCCCGGACGGATGTAGCGCATGTAGATGCCCATGAACATCGCGATCGGGATGGTCGCCATCACGGTGAAGATGCCCCACGGGCTTTCAGCCAGGGCTTTCACCACGATCAGCGCCAGCACCGCGAGGATGATGATCATGATCAGGAAGCAGCCGAACAGCGCGATGGTGCCGGGGATACGGCCCATTTCTTCACGCACCATGTCGCCCAGCGAACGGCCGTTGCGACGGGTCGACATGAACAGAACCATGAAGTCCTGCACCGCGCCCGCCAGCACCACGCCGGCGATCAGCCACAGCGTACCGGGCAGGTAGCCCATCTGCGCCGCCAGTACCGGGCCGACCAGCGGCCCCGCGCCAGCGATGGCCGCGAAGTGGTGACCGAAGAGAATGTGTTTGTTGGTTGGAACGTAGTCCAGACCGTCGTTGTTGAGTACGGCGGGGGTGGCCCGACGCGGATCGAGTTGCATCACATTGTTAGCGATGAACAGACTGTAGTAACGGTACGCAACCAGATAGATGGCCACGGCGGCGACCACAATCCACAAGGCGTTGATCGCCTCGCCTCGGCGCAATGCCACTACGCCAAGGGCGCACGCTCCTACGATTGCCAGCAGCAGCCAGGGTAAGTGGCGTAGCAGGCTATTATTATTTTTCATTTTATTATTCCAGCCAGGGTGGACAAGAAAGACAGCCACCCCGAGTTTAGCGCTGTTGGCGGCAAAGGCCATACCCCGACATTGGTCTAGACAGTCCATTCGTTGGCAACACCCCGCCGGTCGGGTCTATAGTCAGCTGACCTTCCTGAGGATTGCGCCATGAGCGAGCACCCGTCCGAGCGTCGCCGCTTCAAACGTATCGCGTTCGATGCCCGAACCGAATTGAGCCAGGGCGAGTACATCTGGCCGGTGAAGCTGATCGATCTGTCGCTCAAGGGGCTGTTGATCGAGCGGCCCGAGCCCTGGCTGGGCAATTCCGAGCAGGATTTTTTCGTCGATATTCATCTGAGCGAGGACGTACACATCGAGATGGATGTGCAACTGGCTCATGAAGATCACGGCCAGCTCGGTTTCGTGTGTCGGCATATCAGCCTGGAGTCGATTCAGCGCCTGCGTCGCCTGATCGAACTCAATCTGGCCGACGAAACCGAACTGGAACGCGAGCTCGCGGCGCTGATTGACGTCTGATCACTCGAACAACGAGTCCAGCGCCTGCTCCAGTCGTGTCACCGCAATGATCTGCAACCCTGGCGGAGCTTCCTTCGGCGCATTGCCCTTGGGCACGATCGCGCGCTTGAAGCCGTGCTTGGCGGCTTCCTTCAATCGCTCCTGACCGCTCGGCACCGGGCGCACTTCGCCGGACAGGCCGACTTCGCCGAACACCAACAAGTCATGGGGCAACGGCCGGTTACGTAGGCTCGACATGACGGCCGCCATCAACGCCAGGTCGGACGCAGTTTCCAGCACCTTCACCCCGCCGACCACGTTGAGGAACACGTCCTGATCGTGGGTCGGAATGCCGCCGTGACGGTGCAGCACCGCCAGCAACATCGCCAGACGATTCTGATCCAGACCCAGCGTGACCCGACGCGGGTTGGCCAGATGACTGTCATCCACCAGCGCCTGGACTTCCACCAGCATCGGCCGGGTGCCTTCCCACGTTGCCATCACCACGCTGCCCGGGACTTCTTCCTGAGCGCGGGTGAGAAAAATCGCCGAAGGGTTGGAGACTTCTTTCAGACCCTTGTCGGTCATGCCGAACACGCCGAGTTCGTTGACCGCGCCGAAACGGTTCTTCACCGCCCGCAGCAGGCGCAATCGCCCGTCGGACTCGCCCTCGAAATACAGCACGGTATCGACCATGTGCTCCAGCACGCGAGGCCCTGCCAGCGCACCTTCCTTGGTCACGTGGCCGACCAGAAAAATCGCCGTGCCGCTTTGCTTGGCGTAACGCACCAGCAACGCCGCACTTTCGCGTACCTGGGATACGCCGCCCGGCGCCGATTGCAATTGTTCGGTGAAAATCGTCTGGATCGAGTCGATCACCATCACCTTGGGTTTTTCCTGACGGGCTGTGGCGATGATGGTTTCGATGCAGGTTTCGGTCATCACCCGCAGTTGATCCTGCGGCAGGCCCAGGCGGCGTGCGCGCATGGCGACCTGTTGCTGGGACTCCTCACCGGTGACGTACAGCGCCGGCATGCTCTTGGCGAGGTTGCACAGGGTCTGCAAGAGGATCGTCGATTTGCCGATGCCGGGATCGCCGCCGATCAGCACCACCGAACCGTCCACCAGACCACCGCCGAGCACTCGGTCGAGCTCGCCGGAGGCTGTGGAAAAACGCGGAATCTCTTCGATGCTGACTTCGGCCAGGGTCTTGATCTGGGCCTGCTGTCCGGCCCAGCCGGTGCGCCCGCTCGGGGCGGCGGCACCGCCGCTCTCGACCATGGTTTCGGTCAGGGTGTTCCAGGCGCCGCATTCGCCGCACTGCCCGGCCCACTTGGGAAAGGTTGCGCCGCACTCGGTGCAGCCATACATGCGCTTGGCCTTGGCCATCTGAACCCCCGGCAAAAACCGCGATGATAACGCAGCCATCGTTGATCAGCGCGGCGCGTCGGGACGGATTTCTCCGCTGGCCAGACGCACGGCGCTGCTGCCGGTCAGTCCCCGGCAATTGCCGGGGCTTGAAAGGGTCGCTGTCAGTCGACCAGTTTGGCGGCCAAGGCCTTGACCCGATCCAGGTCACCCTTGGCCACTTTGGTCACACCGGCGCCGTACTCCGGATCCGCCTTATAAAGGAAGGACAGCATGATGTGCTTGCTCTCGTCATCGGCGCCCGCCAGCGAACCGCCAAAGCTTTCGATCAGATCCTGGCGTTCCTTCTTGCTGAACGAGCGATACAGATCACCGGCCTGTTTGAAGTTCTGTTCGCGCTGGATCTTCGCCTGTTGCGTGCTGCCCTGCAGCGCGGTCTGGCTGTATCGCGCAGCCGGGGTCTCTTCACGCGGCTGCAGACGGCTTGGCTCATAGTTGATGCCCGAGGTGCTCGCACCGGCATTCATCGCGCCATCCTGATTGCCATTGTTGACGGCGGTTTTGGCGGCATTGATCGGCAATTGCAGGGCGTTGGCGCCAAGGCGATACATCTGGGTGTCGGCATAGGCAAATATCCGACCTTGCAGCAGACGGTCCTCCGAGGGCTCGATACCTGGCACCACATTCGATGGAGCCATGGCCACTTGTTCGGTTTCCTGGAAAACATTAGCAGGATTGCGGTTCAAGACCATTTGTCCAACTTTTCGCTCCGGAACACCTGGCCAGATCTTGGTTGCATCAAGAGGATCGAAATCAAACTTGGACAAATCTTGCGGATTCAAGACCTGGATGTACAAGTCCCACTTGGGAAAGTTACCTTTGTTAATATTTGTTACTAAATCGTGAGTCATGTGACTGTAATCCCGGCCCTGAACTTGCACAACTTGTTGCGGATCGAGATTCTTGATGCCTTGCAAACTTTTCCAGTGAAACTTCACGTAATGGACTTCGCCTTTGGCATTGACCAACTTGTAGGCGTGCACACTATTGCCGTCCATCTCCCGATAACTGGCCGGGGTTCCCGAGTTGGAATACAGCTCGGTCAAAGTACGGGTGGCTTCCGGTACATGAGAGAAGAAGTCGAATCGGCGCGAGTCATCGTCAAGGTTGGTGCGAGGATCGGGCTTGAAGGCATGCACCATGTCCGGGAACTTGATCGCATCACGGATGAAAAACGTCGGGAAGTTATTGCCCACCAGATCCCAATTGCCGTCGGCGGTGTAGAACTTGGTCGCGAAACCTCGAGGGTCACGCAGGGTTTCCGGAGAGTGATTGCCGTGAACCACCGCCGAGAAACGCACGAACACCGGCGTGACCTGGCCGGCGGTAAACACCTTGGCCTTGCTCAGATCGCTCAGATCGTTGGTCGCAGTGAACGTACCATGGGCACCAGTGCCTCGGGCATGCACAACGCGTTCGGGAATGCGCTCGCGGTCGAAGCGTTGCAGCTTCTGGATCAGTTGCACGTCCTGCAACAGTACCGGGCCGTTGGCGCCGGCGGTTTGCGAGTTCTGGTTGTCGCCGACCGCCGCACCGTTGTCACGGGTCAGCGGCGCGGCATTCACGGAAAGGGTCAACAGGCTGGCGGCCAATACACCAACGGTGCGACGGGGAGTAATCCCTGAGCCAAGTGTGGAATTCATTTCAGGTTCCTCTGTTTTTTTGAGGCGCATCCAGGTGCGCCAGACAGAGGCTAGAAGCTCGATTCGCCAAACCTAAATAGAAAGATCACAACGCCGTGATTGAATATTTTTTCTTCGGAATCAGCGGCTTGAGGCGTATTCCGCGCGCGATTAGTGGCACTTTGCAAACTAATTGCGAAATGGTGTGTCGATAAAAACAGGCTTTGTAAGAAGGTGTTACGCGCAGGACGCGTTATGCTGATTTACACTGCGTACACCAAACTCATCTGTAACAAGGAAATAACTATGGGCGTGCTCAGCGAGTTCAAGGCCTTCGCGGTCAAAGGCAATGTGGTCGACATGGCCGTCGGTATCATCATCGGCGCGGCCTTCGGCAAAATCGTTTCGTCGTTTGTCGGCGACGTGATCATGCCGCCCATCGGCCTTCTGATCGGCGGCGTGGACTTCAGTGACCTTGCCATCACGCTGAAAGCTGCCGAGGGCACTGCCCCTGCGGTGGTGCTGGCCTACGGCAAATTCATCCAGAGCGTTCTTGACTTCGTGATCGTCGCCTTCGCGATTTTCATGGGCGTCAAAGCCATCAACCGCCTCAAGCGCGAAGAAGCCGTGGCGCCTACCTTGCCGCCGGTACCGACCAAGGAAGAAGAACTGCTGGGCGAGATCCGCGATCTGCTCAAGGCCCAGAACAACCGGCCTTGAAGATTGAAACGGCGCCTGAGGGCGCCGTTTTCTTACCAGTAGTTTTCCACCGCCACCTGTCCCGGGCGCCGGGTCAGACTCAAGGCCATGCCGCGTTGCTTGAGCAAGGCCCGGGTGTCGTCGATCATCTGCGGATTACCGCAGAGCATGACCCGCGAATGCTCCGGGGTCAGCTCGACGCCTGCCATCCTCTCCAGCTCGCCATTCTCGATCAGCGTCGTGATGCGTCCGTTGAGGGCGCCGGCATAAGGCTCGCGGGTGACCACCGGAATGAACTGGAATTTATGCGCATATTCAGCCAGGTAGTCACGCTGAGTCAGCTCGGCAATCAGCGGTTGATAAGCCAGTTCCCGAGCCTCCCGCACGCTGTAGACCAGGATGATTCGCTCAAACTTTTCCCAGACCTCGAAGTCCTGCAGGATCGAAAGAAACGGTGCCACCCCCGTACCTGTGGATAGCAGCCAGAGATCCCGACCATCGACAAAACGGTCCAGCGTCAGATAACCAAAGGCCTGACGCTCGATCAGCAAGGTATCCCCTGCTTTCAGCCGGCTCAGTTCGCTGGTGAACTCACCGCCCGGCACTACGATGGAAAAAAATTCGAGAAACTCATCGAACGGCGAAGACACCATCGAGTAGGCGCGCCACACCGTACTGCCGTCCGGGCGCGTCACGCCAATCCGCGCGAATTGCCCGGCGCGGAAGCGGAAACCGGCATCCCGCGTGGTACGCAGGGTGAACAGGTTCGGGGTCAGCGGTTGCACATCGAGTAATGTCTGGCGGCTGAATTTTTCGCTGCTGGCGGTCATCGGTTCACTCCATCAACAATAATTCGATTGTTACGCATAATTGCACGATGAAACACCGATAGTTTGTGATGGAATCTCAAAGTGCCACTAGTTTTAAAACTCTAAAATAGTCAACCTGAAGTCAGAATTATTTAAATGATCTCCCACATATAAAGACTTGTTCAGAGATATTCCAAATAGGAGCACTTACCAAGAACAAAAAAATCCAAACACTTTTGTAGGAAGCGTCCTACACTCGACTCCGTGCCACCACATTGGATCCAATACGGCGCCCCCCGCGGATTATTATTTTGGAGAACACTCAAATGGAAAGGTGGAAGGAGTACCAGATAGAACAGATCACGCGCGCGAAGGAAATCGAGAATGCATTTCCGATTCTGAGCACGTTTGCCAGGAACCTCGGCTTTCAGTTTTGCGGCATTAAAGTTTCCCGGCCTGGCTTCCCGTCATTCAACGCGTTCCATATCAATAACTTCACAACGGCGTGGAACGACGAATACGAAAAAACTTACGCAAAGGACGACCCGATAACAGCCTATTGCGATCGCTCCATGCTGCCGTTTCTCTGGAGCAGGAAAGCCTTCTCGAAGGCTCCGCTGATGTGGAGTGCGCTTCAAAATCACGGGATGGAACATGGTTGGTCGCAGTCATATCACGATGAGAAAAATGACTTGTGCTGCACAATCAGCCTGGCCCGAACCCACTGCGAAATTTTTGCCCTGGAGCTGTACAACGAGTACGGCGTATTGCAATACGTCTTGCAGCATTTGTGTGAGTTGTTCCTCATTGCCTGCCCGGCAACGCTGGCCAAGCCTCCGCCTGTGCGATTGTCCACTCGAGAGCTTGAAATCGTAAGGCTGTGCGCCCTTGGCAAAACATCCTGGGAAATCGGCCGGATCCTGAGTATCGCTGAAAGCACCGTGAACTATCACACCAAGAACCTGATCACCAAATTCAACGCCTGCAACAAGATGTCAGCCGTCATCGCCGCCGCCAAGGCCGGATATCTCTAGGCCGCCCTCTTCCACTGCACTGAAATCAGACGAGTATTACCAACAAAAAAAACGTACCATTTGCAGCCTTCCTGAGTGATGTCGTGAGCATTCACGCCGCTGTCCACTCGGTCGGTTCCGCCGCACGACACCCTGGGCCGCGGGACATCCGTCGATTACCCAGAGTCCCCGCCCCATGCCTTTGCTCGATACGCCCTTCGCCCAGCTTGATCTGATCCGCCAGCCCGAACAGCAGAACGAACCGCTGCAAGCCTTCGATGCGGCCGACGAATACCTGCTCAATCATCTGGCCGAACAGAATCTGCCGGCGAATACCCGAGTATTGGTGCTCAACGACAGTTTCGGCGCATTGGCCATCAGCCTCTCGGGCAAGGTGCAGGTCAGCACCAGCGGTGATTCGTTCCTGGCGTTTCAGGGGCTGGAAAAGAACCTGCTGCGTAACGGTCAGGCATTCGATGCGCTGCGCGGTATTCCCGCCAGCGAGCCCTTGGTCGGGCCGTTCGACCGGGTGCTGATCCGCATCCCGAAAACCCTGGCACTCCTGGAAGAACAACTGATTCGCTTGCAGGGTCAATTGGCACCCGGCGCTCAGGTGGTAGCAGCGGCGATGGTCAAGCATTTGCCTCGTGCCGCAGGTGACCTGCTGGAACGCTACATCGGCCCGGTTCAGGCTTCGCTGGCTGTGAAAAAGGCCCGATTGCTGATCGCCACGCCCGAGGCCAAGACACCCGCCGTCTCGCCCTACCCGACCCGCTATCGTCTTGACGAGCCGGCCATCGAACTGCTCAACCACGCGAACGTGTTCTGCCGTGAAGGGCTGGACATCGGCACCCGCGCCTTCCTTCCGCACCTGCCGAAAAACCTCGGTTCGGCACGAGTCGCCGATCTTGGCTGCGGTAACGGCGTTCTGGCCATCGCCAGCGCCCTGCAAAACCCCGACGCGCATTACACGCTGTTGGATGAATCGTTCATGGCCGTGCAATCGGCGGCCGAAAACTGGCGCGCGGCGCTGGGTGAACGTGAAGTGATCGTGCGCGCCGGCGACGGTCTGGCCGGGCAGGAAGCGCAGTCGCTGGACGTGGTGCTGTGCAACCCGCCGTTTCACCAGCAACAGGTGGTCGGCGACTTCCTGGCCTGGCGCATGTTTCAGCAGGCTCGCGAGGCGCTGGTCGTCGGTGGTGCGCTGTACATCGTCGGCAACCGTCACCTGGGCTATCACAGCAAACTGGCGCGACTGTTCCGCGGTGTCGAGCAAGTCGCGGCTACGCCGAAGTTCGTGATCCTCAAGGCGCGCAAATAATCCGGGCAAAAAAAAACCCTCCGGTCGGAGGGTCAAAAATCCGTGCCGCAAGGCAGCGGGATGGGAAGTCTCAGTGCGTGGTCAGACCTGCGGCGTTCATGAACATGCGCATCAGGCTGGCGACGATGAACAAAGCACCGACGCTGCCGACCCAGATCATGGCCAACCAGCCGAGCCGCTGCCACAGCGGCTTTTTTTCGGCTTCTTCAATGTCGTGCAGGGAATGTTTGCCGGTCATGCTTGCATCCTCCGGTTGAGGGAGATGGCGCCGCGGTCGACGCCATCGTGATCACCATTAGTGATAACCGTCTTCGTGGGTCACCTTGCCGCGGAACACGTAGTAGCTCCAGAAGGTGTAACCCAGGATGAACGGGATGATGAACAGCGTGCCCACCAGCATGAAGCCCTGGCTTTGCGGCGGTGCGGCGGCGTCCCAGATCGAGATCGACGGCGGTACGATGTTCGGCCACAGGCTGATGCCCAGACCGCTGTAGCCGAGGAAGATCAGCACCAGGGTCAGCAGGAACGGCATGTAATTGGCATTACGTGCCACCGCGCGAATCAGACCGTACATCGTCACCAGCACCAGAATCGGCACCGGCATGAACCAGAACAGATTCGGCATGCTGAACCAGCGCGTCGCAATTTCCGGGTGGGCCAGTGGCGTCCACAGACTGACGACACCGATCACCGCCAACAGCACGAAGGCCAGAGGACGCGCCAGGTCATGCATCTGTTCCTGAAGCTTGCCTTCGGTCTTCATGATCAGCCAGGTACAGCCGAGCAAGGCATACGCCACCACCAGCGCGGCGCCGCAGAACAGCGTGAACGGCGTCAGCCAGTCCAGTGAGCCGCCGGCGTATTGCCGGTTGACCACGGGCAAGCCGTCGATGAACGCACCAAGTGCCACACCCTGGAAGAACGTCGCGGCCACCGAACCACCAATGAACGCCTTGTCCCACAGGTGACGCTTGTCGTCCTTGGCCTTGAAGCGGAACTCGAACGCCACGCCGCGGAAAATCAGCCCGATCAGCATGAAGATCAACGGCAGGTACAGCGCCGACAGCACCACCGAATAGGCCAGCGGGAACGCACCGAACAACGCAGCGCCGCCCAGTACCAGCCAGGTTTCATTGCCGTCCCATACCGGGGCGACGGTGTTCATCATCACGTCACGGTCGACTTTGCCTGGGATGAACGGGAAGAGAATCCCGATCCCCAGGTCGAAACCGTCCATGACCACGTACATCATGATCCCGAAGATGATGATCACGGCCCAGATCAGCGGAAGATCAATACCCATGACTCAAATCTCCTTGGTCAGGCTGCGGTCGTGTTCGGCGCCATCGTCGTCGGCAGCGGACAACGGACGGGCCGGCGTGCGTTTCTGGCCAGGACCACCATCGTTGGTTTCCTTGCCTTCGTCGGTCTTCGGCCCTTTGCGCACCAGACGCATCATGTAGCCCAGACCCGCACCGAACAGCGCGAAATACACCACCACGAACATGATCAGCGTGATGCTCATCTGCATGAAACTGTGGTTGGACGATGCATCCGCCGTGCGCATCAGCCCGTAGACCACCCATGGCTGACGACCGATTTCAGTGGTGAACCAGCCCGCCAGGATCGCGATCAGGCCGGACGGGCCCATCCACAACGCCAGGTACAGGAACGGCCGCGAGGTGTAGAGCGTGTCGCGCTTGCGCAGCCACAGGCTCCAGAGGCCGGTGAAGATCATCAGGAAGCCGAGGCCGACCATGATCCGGAACGACCAGAATACGATGGTCGAATTCGGCCGGTCTTCTGGTGGAAACTCCTTGAGCGCCGGGACTTGCTTGTCCAGCGAGTGCGTCAGGATCAGGCTGCCGAGGTACGGGATCTCGACCGCATACTTGGTTTTCTCTTCCTTCATGTCCGGCCAGCCGAACAGGATCAGCGGCGTCGCTTCGTTGCCATGGTTTTCCCAGTGGCCTTCGATCGCGGCGATTTTCGCCGGCTGATGCTTGAGGGTGTTGAGGCCGTGGAAGTCACCGATGACTGCCTGAATCGGCGCAACGATCAGCGCCATCCACATCGCCATCGACAGCATGGTGCGAATCGCCGGATTGTCCTTGCCGCGCAGCAAGTGCCAGGCCGCCGACGAGCCGACGAAGAAAGCCGTCGCGACGAACGCGGCAGTCGCCATGTGCATCAGGCGATACGGGAACGACGGGTTGAAGATGATTGCCAGCCAGTCGGTCGGAATGACCTGACCGTTGACGATCTCGAAGCCCTGCGGCGTCTGCATCCAGCTGTTGGAGGCGAGAATCCAGAACGTCGAAATCAACGTGCCGATGGCCACCATTACCGTGGAGAAAAAGTGCAGCTTGCGCCCGACCTTGTTCCAGCCGAACAGCATCACGCCAAGGAAACCGGCTTCGAGGAAGAACGCCGTAAGCACTTCATACGTCAGCAACGGGCCGGTGACGGAACCGGCGAAGTCCGAGAAGCGACTCCAGTTGGTTCCGAACTGGTAGGCCATGACCAGTCCCGAGACCACGCCCATGCCGAAGTTGACGGCAAAGATCTTCGACCAGAAATGGTAGAGGTCACGGTAGGTGTCGTTGCCGGTTTTCAGCCACAGGCCTTCCAGCACCGCGAGATAGCTCGCAAGACCGATGGTGATCGCCGGGAACAGGATGTGGAACGAGATGGTGAACGCGAACTGAATTCGGGCGAGATCCAGGGCCTCTAAACCGAACATAAGCTTTCCTCTATCAGATAACGGTTCCAAGACTGGCGGCCTTGGACCACTGCCCCCACGGGTATGGAGTGCGGCGAACTCGGATTCGTTCTTCTTTTTACAGGCATCGCGACGCAGGGAGTCTGCCAACGGGTCACGGATCAGTTCCGCAATGGGTCTTGATCTGGATCAATCAACGTTAAAAGAGTAGTCCCATTTCCGACGGGGAACCGCGTGGTCTTTTGCCGCGTGACAAGTTGCCTCACAGTCATGGCAACGCCCTGAAATACATCCCTGGCCGGGATCGGTGTCCGGGCGGGGAAAAATCGATGTCTGGCTAACTAAATTTTCTGTCATAGCAACTTCCTGTTACAGACTGGTGATAATCTCGCGGTTCCCCTCGATCACGACCGGCCCGCAAATGCCCAGCCAAGAGCCCTTGCTGTTACGTCATCACCGCCCCTTTCTTGCGTTCTGGTTGGCCCGGATCTTCACCGCCAGCGGTTTTCAGATGCTTACCGTGGCGATCGGCTGGAACCTCTATCAACTGACCGGCAACGTGCTCGATCTGGGTCTGGTCGGGCTGGTGGAATTCGCGCCACGCGTAATGTTCATGCTGCACACCGGCCACGTTGCCGATCGCTACGACCGGCGCAAGGTCGCGGCGATCTGTCAGTCGTTGCAGGCCTTGATCGCCCTGGCACTGGCCATCGGCAGCGCCACCGACCATGTCACCCGGGAAATGATCTTTATCCTGGCGTTCCTGCTCGGCGCTGCACGCTCCTTCGAGATGCCGACCACCCAGGCGCTGCTGCCGAGCATCGTGCCCAGTGCGCTGTTCCCGCGTGCCGTCGCCGCCGCACAATCTGCACAGCAATCGGCCACCATCGTCGCCCCGGCGCTCGGCGGTCTGCTTTATGCCTTCGGCAGCGTGTGGGTCTACGGGCCGACGGTCATTCTGTATGTCATCGCCTGCACGCTGATGCTCAACCTGCCCGCGCGACAAACTCCGCTGAACAAAGGCAAGGCGACGCTGGATTCGTTGCTGGCGGGGATTCGTTTCATTCGCAGCCGCCCGGACATTCTCGGGGCGATTTCGCTGGATCTGTTCGCCGTGCTGCTCGGCGGCGCCACGGCGCTGTTGCCGGTGTTCGCCAAGGACATCCTGCTGACCGGGCCGTGGGGGCTGGGGCTGCTGCGCTCGGCGCCGGCGGTCGGTGCGCTGATGATGTCGCTGTTCCTGGCGCGGTTTGCCGTTGAGCGCAACGTCGGACGGGTGATGTTCACTGCCGTCGGCGTATTCGGCGTCGCCACCATCGCCTTCGGTCTGTCGACCTCGTTCTGGTTCTCGCTGGCGGTGCTGGTGGTGCTCGGCGCGGCGGACATGATCAGCATGGTGATCCGCGCCTCCTTCGTGCAACTGGAAACCCCGGACGAAATGCGCGGCCGGGTCAGCGCGGTGAACGGCCTGTTCATCGGTGCCTCGAACCAGTTGGGCGAATTCGAGTCCGGTCTCACCGCGCATTGGTTCGGCACCGTGCCGGCGGTGGTGATGGGCGGCATCGGCACGCTGGTGGTGACCGGAACCTGGATCAAACTGTTCCCGACCCTGGTCAACCGCGACCGGATGCATGTGCCGGTGGAAGAGGTGAAGGCCTAGCTACACCGGCTCCACCAGCGGGGCCATCCCCCAAGCACAAATAGCTCGAAAAGATGCGGTACATAGATACCGCATTGAGTGTAATGTATCGCCTTACACTCGCCGCATGATCAAATCCTTTCAGCACAAAGGCCTTCGCGGCTTCTATGAAACCGGTTCGACTCGCGGGATTCGTGCCGATCACGCTAAACGGCTGTCGCGCATGCTGCAGTTCATGGATCGCGCAGCGGCTCCCGGGGATCTGGACCTTCCCGGTTGGCGTCTGCATCCACTGAAAGGGGAGCTTTGCGAGTACTGGTCACTCAGTGTGTCCGGGAACTGGCGGGTTATCTTTCGATTTGCAGGTTCGGATATCGAACTGATCGACTATCTGGATTACCACTGACAGGAGGCAGGCTCATGCCCATGCACAACCCGCCACACCCCGGTGAAACACTGCTGATGGACGTATTGCCGGAACTTGGCATCAGCGTTACCGAATTGGCTCGGCATCTGGGATTCGCTCGTCCTCATCTATCTCGCGTTTTGCACGGACATGCGCCGATCAGCCCGGATCTGGCCGTGCGACTGGAACGCGCGGGGATTGGCAAGGCTCGCATGTGGCTAGGCGTTCAAACCGATTACGACCTTTGGCAAGCCGAGCACCGTGAGCAGCCAGCCATTCGACCAATCGCTGCTCACGCCTGACCTTCTCAGGCCAGCAACTCCCCCGCCACCTTTGCTCTGGCGGCCTTGCCCGCCAGTTGCTCGACCAGTGTCAGCGCAAACGCAAGCGCGGCGCCGGAGCCCTGGGCGGTGATGCAATTACCGTCGACCACCACCGGTTGATCAACAAATGTGCAACCGGAAAGGTTATGACTGCTGACGGGCAGGCAGGTCATCCGGCGTTGACGTAATACACCGAAGCTTTGCAGGGCGACGGCCGGGGCTTCGGCGATGGCGGCGAACAGTCGTCCGGCACTGGCCTGATCCTTTAGCAGTTGTTGCAGAGGCTGGTGCGCGGCAAGGTGTTGTGCGCCGACCGCACCGCCGGGCAAGACAATCAGGTCGAAGGTCTGGGCCAGCACATCAATGAGCATGCCGTCGGCGGTCAGTCGCGTGCCTCGGGCGCAGGTCAGCATGCGCCGGCCCTCGATGCTGGCCGCCACCACTTCGATGCCGGCGCGGCGCAGCACGTCGATCAGGGTTACGCATTGCAGATCATCGATGCCCTCGGCGAGGGTAATCAGGGCTCTAAAGGTCATGGGCGCCATCCGCTGGGTGATCTTTAAAGCGTAGTCAGCTTTGCCCTGCCCTGTTCAGCGACAGCCGTTACTTGATGTAAAGCTGGGTCGACATCGTGTTGCGCGGGGCGTTGATCGAGGTGTTGCTGAAGGTAAAGGTGCCTTCCTGACGAGTCGCCAGATCGAAGGTGTACAGCGAACCGACGGTTTTCGCGCCCGGCGTGCATTCGGTCAGGTTGCCGTTATCGAAGGCACAGACCGGACTCCGGGTGCCGTTCACTTCAAAGCCGTCCAGTGCAGCCTGAGGCTGGCTCTGGCCGTAGCCGATTTCCAGCACATAGACCTTGATGCCCGGCGCGCTGTGATCGCAACGGGTCTGCACCTGGCCATCGGTAATGTCTTCGAGCCCGCAGGACGACGACTGAACCTTGATGACTTTCACCTCGCTCAATGGCGGTGCCGACGCCGCGAGTACCATCGGTGTACCGGCCAGCCACAAGGCCATCAGTCCAGCGGTCTTCATCCAACCCTTGTTCATGCGATCCATCCCCGAAAAAACAGCGCGCAGTATGGCGTAGTTGGCCGTGGTGCAAAACTTCGCCGACGATCGACACCAACATCCGCCATCTTCCTCACGCTGCTGGTATGATGCGCGGCTTTTTCCGGCCCACCACAATTTTCCAGGCGCTTGCGACGGTCTGTGCTTTGCTGTTGAGGTCGATACATTCACGGCGCCACGCGCGCCACGGGGAGCAGACATGCTGGAAAGGCTGTTTCAACTCAAGGCACACAACACCAACGTGCGGACCGAGATTCTCGCGGGCGTCACGACCTTCCTGGCCATGGCCTACATTCTGTTCGTCAACCCGAGCATCCTCGGCGAGACCGGCATGGACAAAGGCGCGGTGTTCGTCGCCACGTGCCTGGCAGCCGCCATCGGCTCCACGGTCATGGGCCTGATCGCCAACTACCCGATCGCTCTCGCACCGGGCATGGGTCTGAACGCCTTCTTTACCTACACCGTCGTGCTGCACATGGGCCACACCTGGCAAGTGGCGCTGGGCGCGGTGTTCATTTCCGCCGTGTGCTTCTTCCTGCTGTCGATCTTCCGCATCCGTGAATGGATCATCAACAGCATCCCGCTGCCGCTGCGCTCGGCAATTGCCGCCGGTATCGGCCTGTTCCTGGCGCTGATCGCCCTGCACAACGCCGGCATCGTGGTCAGTAACCCGGCGACCATGGTTGGCCTCGGCGACCTGAAACAACCGGCCCCGATCCTCGCCACTCTCGGTTTCGCCCTGATCGTTGCCCTTGAAGCCCTGAAAGTGCGTGGCGCAGTGCTGATCGGCATTCTCGCGGTGACCATCGTTTCCATCGTGATGGGCTTCACCCCGTTCGGCGGCGTGACCTCGATGCCACCTTCGCTGGCCCCGACCTTCCTGCAACTGGACATCAAGGGCGCGCTGGACATCGGCCTGGTCAGCGTGATCTTCGCCTTCCTGTTCGTTGACCTGTTCGACAACTCCGGCACCCTGATCGGCGTCGCCAAGCGCGCCGGCCTGATGGGCAAGGACGGCCACATGCCGAAAATGGGCCGTGCACTGATCGCCGACAGTACGGCGGCGATGGCCGGTTCGCTGCTGGGCACCTCGACCACCACCAGCTACATCGAATCCGCTGCGGGCGTGAGTGCCGGCGGCCGCACCGGCCTGACCGCCATCGTCGTCGCAATCCTGTTCCTGCTGGCGCTGTTCTTCTCGCCACTGGCCTCCAGCGTACCGGCCTTCGCCACCGCACCAGCGCTGCTGTTCGTCGCCGTGCTGATGACTTCGGGCCTGGCGGAAATAGACTGGGAAGACATCACCGTCGCCGCGCCGGTCGTGGTCACCGCCCTGGCGATGCCTTTCACCTATTCCATCGCCAACGGCATCGCCTTCGGCTTCATCGCCTGGACTGCAATCAAACTGCTGTCCGGCCGCGCCCGTGAGCTGAACCCGGCGCTGGTGATCCTGTCGATTCTGTTCGTGATCAAGCTGGGTTGGTTCAACGCATGACTTTTGATTCCCAGGCCTACGCCGCACAACTCGAAGACAAAGTCACGCGCCTGCGTGACCTGCTGGCCCCGTTCGATGCACCGGAGCCAACGGTGTTCGACTCGCCTTTGCAGAACTTCCGCCTGCGCGCCGAATTCCGCCTGTGGCGCGAGGGCGGTGAGCGGCACTACGCGATGTTTTCTCAGGACGACAAGCGCACGCCGATCCTGATCGAGGAATTCCCGATCGCCAGCCTGCGCATCAACCAGTTGATGCCGCAATTGAAGGCTGCCTGGCAGGCCAGCGCGGCGCTGAGCCACAAGCTGTTTCAGGTGGAGTTTCTGACCACCTTGGCCGGCGACGCGATGATCACCCTGTGCTATCACCGTCCGCTGGACGAGCACTGGCATGCGGCGGCGACCAAACTGGCGGCGGATCTGGGCGTCAGCATCATCGGTCGCTCCAAGGGCAAGCGCGAAGTGCTCGGCCTCGATTACGTGGTCGAGAAACTCGACGTTGGCGGTCGCACATTCAGCTATCGCCAACCGGAAGGCGCGTTCACCCAACCCAACGGCACCGTGAACCAGAAGATGCTCAACTGGGCATACGAAGCGCTGGACGATCGCAGCGACGATCTGCTGGAGCTGTACTGCGGTAACGGCAACTTCACCCTGCCGCTGGCGACCCGCGTGCGCAAAGTGCTGGCCACCGAAATCAGCAAGACCTCGGTCAACGCCGCGTTGAGCAACCTCGCCGAAAACGCTGTGGATAACGTGACTCTGGTGCGCCTGTCCGCCGAAGAGCTGACCGAAGCCCTGAACGAAGTTCGCCCGTTCCGTCGCCTGCACGGCATCGACCTGAAAAGCTACGAGTTCGGCAGCGTGTTCGTCGACCCGCCCCGGGCCGGCATGGACCCGGACACCTGCGAACTGACCCGTCGCTTCGACAACATCCTGTACATCTCCTGCAACCCGGAGACCCTGGCGGCCAACATCGCCCAGCTGCACGACACGCACCGCATCACGCGCTGTGCGCTGTTCGACCAGTTCCCGTGGACTCACCACATGGAATCCGGCGTGCTGTTGACCCGGCGTTGATCGCAGGTGCCAGATACAAGAAAGCCGTCCTCACCGACGGCTTTTTTGTGCCTGTTCATGGCACGGGATCGATCTTGCGCGGACGCCCGCCCTTCCTGCCGTTGGCCCGGGCAGCTTCGGCTTTCGCGGTGCTGCTCTGGCGGCCATTGCGCGAAGCGATCACCGAGGCGGCCATGGCCATCAATGGTTGACTGGCCGAGATCATGCCGGCGATGGAAACCTGCAGATCCTTGCCATCATGGCACAGCGCGGTGCCGGCAAAGCCGACGTTCAATCCGCTGAAGTCTTCCGGTTCGAAATCATCGAATTCCCGGTAGAGATTCACTGGCAGCAACACGCCGCTGTTGTCCTCGAAGTGAATCACCAGGCATGGTTTCTGAAAGGCCACCGACACGGCTTGCAGGCTGCTGCGTCGGCGCACGCCGCCACGGTCGACGGCTTCGTCCAGACGTTTTTCCGTGACGGGCCGATCCGCGTGCAAGGCGGCTTTGACTGTTTTCATAGTTCTATTTCCACTCCTTCGTGAGCGCCGACCAGGGCCAACAGGGTTTTGCTGACCTCAGGCTCGTAATACGCAGATCCGATCCTGAAACTCGTGCTGGTGACCTCCCGCAGCACCGCCACCTGATTCGACTGTCCGTCCCACCACTGATTGTCGAGACAAGCGGTGCGCAATCGAGTCCACCAGATCCAGCGGGCCCGCCGCAGATGATCGGTTTCGCGCAGCGACTGGCGCAGCCCTTCAAGCAGACTGACCGGCGGTCGATGCGACAACGGCACCACATCCCACAGTTCGACGCCGTTGTGCCAGAAACTGAATTTGAAGCGGGCGCTCCAGGCGCCTGCATCCACATGTGCGTGGGGCGGACAATGTTCGTCACGCAACATGATCACCACTGACAGTCCTTTGTAACTGCATACCTTCATGCTAACCCATCCGTTAGGTTTAAACGTTTCAACACTTGCCATTCCCTGGCAAATCCGACCATCGGCGCCAACGTCTGCTGTGGCCGTTACCTTTCGAGCCTAGTGCGGGAGCCGAAAAAGCCGCGGGCAAAATGGTAAGCAGTTCTTTCGCAGCGGCCGCGCATTTGCTACATACGAAGACTCATTCCCCGGTGTAATCAATCATGCAGCGACACTTCGACGATCTTCAGCTGGGCAGCATCGAGTTGTTTTGCCTGGCCGCCGAGTGCGGCAGTTTCACCGGCGCGGCGCAGGCGGCTTCGGTGACGCCGGCAGCGGTGAGCCGCTCGGTGTCACGCATGGAGGAACGGCTGGGCGTACGGTTGTTTGCGCGCACTACCCGCAGCGTGAAACTGACCGACAGCGGTCGGCGCTACTACGAAGAATGCAGCCAGGCACTGGCGCAACTGGTCGAGGCGCAACGGGAAGTCATGGGCCAGCAGCAGGAACCGTCCGGCACCTTGCGTATCAGTATTCCTACGACCTACGCCCATCATCGGATCCTGCCGCTGCTGCCGGCCTTTCGTGCGCGCTTCCCGCAGGTGAAAGTCGACATGCACATCAGCAACCGCAACATCGACTTCGTCGGCGAGGGCTACGACATGGCGATCCGCGTGCGGGCGATTCCCGATTCCGGCCTGATCGCCCGCCATCTGGAAGATGCGGCGCTGGTGATGGTGGCCAGCCCCGATTACCTCAAACGCGCCGGCACGCCGCAGACCCTCGAAGACCTCGAACAGCACGAGTGCATTCAGTACGAATTACCCAGCAGTGGGCGGCGGATCACCTGGCTGTTTTACGACGAAGACGCGCCACGGGAAATCCTCGCCGAGGGCAATTTCTGCTGTTCAGACGATGTGCTCGGTGGCGTGACCCTGGCCAGGCACGGTGCCGGGTTGTTCCAGACCTATCGCTTCATTGTGGAAAAGGAACTGGCCGACGGCTCGCTGATAGAAGTGCTCAAACCCTACAGCGGACGCTCCCGGCCGTTCACGCTGCTGTACCCGCAGAATCGCCACATGCCGCTGCGGGTCAGGGCTTTCATCGATTTTCTGGTCGAGCAGTTGCCGCACTGAATTGCACCAGTGTGCGATCACCGCACACAAAACCGGGCTGTCGATGCAGAGCAATTGATTAAAGTAACCATCTAGTACAATTTAACTCCACAGGTCGAAACCCTCGGCCCAAGCCAAAAACAATAAGTGGAGTTTGCCCCCATGCCCCCTATCGTTCTGGTGCTCAACGGCCCGAACCTGAACCTGCTCGGCACCCGTGAACCGGCGACCTACGGTCACGAAACCCTGGCCGACATCTCAGCCCTGTGCGGGCGCGCCGCCGAAGAGTTCGGACTGGCCGTGGAGTTTCGCCAGACCAACCACGAAGGCGAACTGCTCGACTGGATTCACGGCGCCCGTCAGCGCTGCGCCGGCATCGTGATCAACCCGGCCGCCTGGACTCACACCTCGGTCGCGATCCGCGACGCTCTGGTCGCCAGCGAATTGCCGGTGATCGAAGTGCACCTGTCCAACGTCCACGCCCGCGAGCCGTTCCGTCACCATTCGTTCGTCTCGGCCATCGCCACAGCCGTGATGTGCGGCTTCGGCAGCCACGGCTATCGCCTGGCCCTGGAACATTTCAGCCAGCGGCTGAAGGGGTGATCCGCATGAATCGCAACAACGTGATACTCGCCGGGCTGATCGGTGCCGGCATCCAGGCCTCCCGCACCCCGGCGCTGCATGAACACGAAGGTGACGAACAGGGCCTGCGTTATCTGTACCGCTTGATCGATCTCGATCAACTGCAACTCGACAGCAACGCCCTGCCCGACCTGCTGCTGGCCGCCGAACGGATGAATTACACCGGGCTGAACATCACCTTCCCGTGCAAGCAGGCAATCATTCCGCTGCTCGATGAACTATCCCCGGAAGCCCGAGGCATCGGTGCCGTGAACACGGTGGTGCTGAAGGACGGCAAACGCGTCGGCCACAACACCGATTGCCTGGGTTTCGCAGAGGGTTTTCGTCGCGGCCTGCCAGACGTTGCCCGCGAACGTGTGGTCCAGATGGGCGCCGGTGGTGCAGGCGCGGCGGTGGCCCACGCCTTATTGAGCGAAGGCGTACAGCAACTGAGCATTTTTGATGTGGACGTAGAGCGCGCCGAAAGCCTGGCCAACAACCTCAACCAGCATTTCGGCGCTGGCCGGGCGGTTGCCGGGCATGATCTGGCGAGCACACTGAGTCAGGCGAATGGCCTGGTAAACACCACGCCGATGGGCATGGCCAAATTACCGGGCATGCCCGTGCCGGCGGCGTTGCTGCGATCCGAGTTGTGGGTAGCGGAGATCGTGTATTTCCCACTGGAAACCGAACTGCTGCGCAACGCCCGCGCCTTGGGTTGCCGAACCCTGGACGGCGGCAACATGGCGGTGTTTCAGGCGGTGAAAGCGTTTGAACTGTTCAGCGGCAGAGTGCCGGATGCGCAGCGAATGCTCGCGCATTTTCAAAGCATGAATGGATAAAACCGTGAGGGGGCGACGCCCCCTCGACTTTGGTCACGCCTGCAAGTAACGCAGCACCGACTCGCAAATCATCTCGCGATGACGCTGCTTGATGTTTTCGTCCGGCAGGTCGATCTGAAAGATCTCACCGAACGTGTGGCGGTTCGATACGCGATAGAAGCAGAACGAACTGATCAGCAGATGCACGTCCAGCGCGTCGAGCCCGGCGCGGAACACCCCTTCTTCAGCACCGCGACGCAGAATCTCGCCCAGGGAATCGAGGATGGTGTTGTTCATCGCCTTGATCGCGTCGGAACGCTTCACGTACTCGGCGTTGTGGATGTTTTCGATGCTGACGATCCGCACGAAATCGACGTTGCGATCGTGGTGATCGAAGGTGAACTCCACCAGGCGCCGGATCGCTTCCACCGGCGGCAACTCGGCCAGGTGCAGACGGTTCTCGGTGTTGCGGATGTCGCCGTAGAGCTTCTCCAGCACCTCGACGTACAACTGCTCCTTGCTGCCGAAGTAGTAATAGATCATGCGCTTGGAGGTGTGGATGCGCTCGGCGATCGCATCGACGCGAGCGCCGGACAGCCCCTGCTGGACGAACTCGACGATCGCCTCCTGCAGGATATTCTCGCGGGTCTTTTCCGGGTTGTTCTTGCGACTTTTGCGCGGCTCTACCGCGGGTAGAGCGGAAGCTGCGGGAAGTTCTGAAGTCATTGTCATTGCGGGCTCACGGCCATCACTGCACAGGCTGGCGATTATGGGCCGCGCGCCCCAGTGAAGGAAGCCGCGCGGCCGGTGTTTAATCCCGCGTTTACGAATTTCCTACAACTTCGCCTGGCGAACCGCACCACTGCGTGATTTGGCCATCGCCGCCAGCCGCACCGCGACGTTGGCCGCGCCATAACCGGCGTAACCGTTCTTGCGCTGGATGATCTCGAAGAAGAAACGCCCTTCGAACGGCTCGGTGTAGACGTGGAACAACTCGCCACCCTGCGCATCGCGGTCGTACAGCACGTTGTAGTACGCCAGTTCGCTGAGGAATTCGTCATCGAAATCGAAGCGCGCCGCCAGGTCGTCGTAATAGTTGAGCGGGATATCCAGCAGCGGTACGCCCGCCTCCTTCGCCCGGCTGACTTCGGCGAAGATATCGTCGCAATCGAAGGCGATGTGATGCACCCCGGAGCCGCGATAACTCGACAGCGCGTGTGAGATCGCGGTGTTGCGGTTCTCGGAAATGTTCAGCGGCAGACGGATCGAACTGTCGCGGCTACGCAGCGCGCGACTCTTCACCAAGCCATACGGATCGGGCAGCACCACTTCGTCATCGGCCTCGAAATCCAGCAGGCTCTTGTAGAACAGCACCCAGCTGTCGAGGCTGTCTGCCGGCAGCGCCATGGCCATGTGGTCGATGCGCTTGAGGCCGCCCCGCGCAACAGCATCCGGCAGCAGATTGAAGTCGGTGCCGTAAACATCCGCCTCCTGATCCACCAGATAAATCAGGCTGCCGTCCGGCGCACGCACCGCCGCCAACTCCAGTTCGTTGGGGCCGACCAGTCCGCGATACGGCTGACCTTTATAAGCGACGGCGCGGGCCAGCGCACTGGCGCTGTCCTTGACCCGCACGGCAGTGGCGCACAGCGACGGGCCGTGGGCCTCGAAAAAGCTGTGGCCGAACGAATAGGGTTCCGAGTTGAGGATCAGGTTGATATCGCCCTGACGCAACAGGCTGACGCTCTTGGAACGATGCTGACCGGCCTTGACGAAACCCAGCCGCTCCAGCCAGTTCGACAGCTTGGCCCCGAGGCTTTCATCCACGGCGAACTCAAGAAACTCGATGCCGTTGTACTCGCTGGCCTTCGGCGTTTCGAAGAGGATTTCGCGGTTATCCACAGGACGGATGTCCTGCTCCAGACGCTGGCGGGTTTTCTCCTCCAGGTACAGCAGCGAACGCAGACCGTCGGCCGCATTGGCCCGAGGCGGTGCGGCGCGGAAGCCGTCGTTGAAGATTTCCAGCGACAGCGGCCCGGTGTAGCCGCTCTGGATGATCGGCGCTAGGAAGCCCGGAAGATCGAATTCACCCTGCCCCGGGAAGCAGCGGAAATGCCGGCTCCACTCCAGCACGTCCATCGCCAGGATCGGCGCGTCGGCCATCTGTACGAAGAAAATCTTGTCGCCGGGAATCTCGGCAATCGCCCGTGGATCGCCCTTGAGCGACAAGGTGTGGAAGCTGTCGAGCAACACGCCGAGGGCCGGGTGATCGGCCTGACGCACGATGTCCCAGACCTGTTGATAAGTATTGACGTGACGGCCCCAGGCCAGCGCTTCATAACCGATACGCAGGCCACGGGCGCCGGCGCGCTCGGCCAGCAGGCGCAGGTCGTCGATGAGGATCTGTTGCTCGCCGAGACTGTCGGGGGAGGCATTGCTGCAGACCAGCACCAGGTCGGTGCCCAGCTCCTGCATCAGGTCGAACTTGCGCTCGGCCCGCTCCAGGTTGCGGTCCAGGCGATCGCGGCGGCAGCCTTCGAAATCGCGGAACGGTTGAAACAGCGTGATGGCAATCCCGAGGTCGGCGCACATCTGCCGGATTTCCCGGGGGCTGCCGTCGTAATACAGAAGATCGTTCTCGAAAATCTCCACCCCGTCGAACCCGGCGGCGGCAATGGCTTCGAGTTTTTCCGGCAGGGTTCCGCTCAAGGAGACGGTGGCAATGGATCGCTGCATGTTTCAACTCCCGGTGGAGACGTCGGCTACGGAAATTGCGCCGCTTTTATAGGGTGAGCGAATTATTGGTCCCGGTTTTTCATTGAGCAATTTAAACTGTACTACCCGGTTAGTTTTGCGTGCGATTATCGAACAGAATGCCGGTTTGGCGAATTGACGATTTTTCGTCCACTGCCCAACATCCGTCTCACCTTGAGTCCGGAACTGAACCACCGGTCGCAGCGTGCACAAGAAAAGCACACCAAATAACAAATCCAAAAACGGGTGGAACACATGATTCCTTCACAGACTTCCCGCATGGCTCCGGCCATGAGCACTGCCACGGGTGGCATCGGCGACAAGATCCGCGGCGCCATGGCTGTCGGCAAGACCCGTTGGGGCATGCTGGCGCTGGTGTTTTTCGCCACCACGCTGAACTACATCGACCGCGCCGCTCTCGGCGTCATGCAGCCGATCCTCGCCAAGGAAATGAGCTGGACGGCGATGGACTACGCCAACATCAACTTCTGGTTTCAGGTCGGCTACGCGATCGGCTTCGTGCTGCAAGGACGGCTGATCGATCGGGTCGGCGTCAAGCGCGTGTTCTTCTGCGCGGTGCTGCTCTGGAGCCTGGCCACCGGCGCCCACGGCCTGGCGACCTCGGCGGTGGGCTTCATGGTCTGCCGGTTCATCCTCGGCCTGACTGAAGCGGCGAACTACCCGGCTTGTGTGAAGACCACGCGCCTGTGGTTCCCGGCCGGCGAGCGCGCCGTGGCCACCGGCATCTTCAACGCCGGCACCAACGTCGGTGCGATGTTCACCCCGATGCTGCTGCCGCTGATCCTTCACGTGTGGGGCTGGCAGGCTGCGTTCCTGTGCATGTCGGCACTGGGCGGGATCTGGCTGCTGTTCTGGGGCCTGAAGTATTTCAACCCGGAAGATCACCCGAGCGTTAAACAGTCGGAGCTGGAATACATCCAGAAAGAAGTCGAACCGGAACAGGCCCGCGTGCCGTTCTCGAAGATCCTGCGCATGCGCGGCACCTGGGCCTTCGCCCTCGCCTACTCGCTGACCGCGCCGGTGTTCTGGTTCTACCTGTACTGGCTGCCGCCGTTTCTCAATCAGCAATACAACCTGGGCATCAACGTTACCCAGATGGGCATTCCGCTGATCATCATCTACGTCACCGCCGACTTCGGCAGCGTGGGCGGCGGGATTCTGTCTTCATTCCTGATCGGTCGCGGCATGAACTCGATCAAGGCGCGGCTGCTGTCGATGTTCCTGTTCGCCTGCTGCATCATCGGCGTGGTCATGGCCGCCGGCTCCGCCAACCTGTGGATCGCGGTTGCCGCCATCTCCCTGGCCATCGGCGCGCATCAGGCCTGGACCGCCAACATCTGGAGCCTGGTGATGGACTACACGCCCAAGCACATGATGAGCACGGTGTTCGGTTTCGGCGGCATGTGCGCGGCGATCGGCGGGATGTTCATGACCCAGATCGTCGGCCACATCCTGACCGTCACCAACAACAACTACACCGTGCTGTTCACCATGATTCCGGCGATGTACTTCATCGCGCTGACCTGGATGTACTTCATGGCACCGCGCAAGATTCCTACCGTCACCGAGTAGCCCTTCAATACTGAGAAGCCGTCCTGCACCAACCGGCCTGATTTCAGGCCGGTTTTTCTTTCAGCGCCGGCTCTGCTGCCACGCTGCCGCCAGCCCGCTGCAACAGATCACCGCAATCCCGATCACCGTCATCAGGGTCGGCGTGTGCGCAAACAGCAACCAGCCCAACAACCCCGCGAACACGATCTGGCAATAGCCGAACGGCGCCAGCAACGCCGGCGCGGCATGGCGGAACGCCTGGGTCAGAAACAGGTGCGCGGTCATTCCGCAACTGCCCAGCGCCAGCATCAACAAGGCATGCCCCAGACTCGGCACCTGCCAGAAGAACGGCACCAGCGCACTCATCACCAGCGTGTTGCACAACCCGGCGAAAAAGTTGCTGGTGGTCGGGCTGTCGATTTCCGCGAGCTTGCGGGTGAGCAACTGATAGAAGCAGAAAAACAGCGCCGAGCAGAACGGCAACAGAATCGCCGGGGTGAACAAGTCACCGCCCGGATGGACGATGATCAGCACACCGATGAACCCGCACACCACCGCGATCCACTGACCGCGCGTCACCCGTTCCTTGAGCAGCGGCACCGACAGCGCCGTCACCAGCACCGGAGCAAGAAAGTTGACCGCCGTGGCCTCGGCCAGCGGGATGTACAGCAACGCTGTGGTGAAAAACAGGCTGGTGCCCAACAGGCACAACGCCCGCGCCAACTGCCACAACGGACGTTTGGTGCGCAGCACGCGCAGCCCGGACTGCGGCAGGAAAATCCCCGCCATCAGCAGCGTGTGCACCAGATACCGCGCCCACACCACCATCACGATCGGATAAAAACCCGAAAGGTATTTCGACAGCGCGTCGTGGCTGGAGAACAGGAAGGTTGCCACGACAATCAGCAAGATCCCCTTGAAGGGTTGGTTGACGCCGGAAAGCGGAGTGCTGACGGTCATGGGCTCTCTCTGAATGAAAAATAAACGGTGACGAGGACGCGTGCGCCCTCGCCCCTTGAAGCAGACTTATAGCCGGGCCAACAATTCCCGTGTCCGGTCGATCGCCATTTGCGCCCGCTGCAAACCACTCACGCCTTGCTCCAGCAATTTGACCGTGGGAATTTCCAGACTCAGGGGAAGGTTAGCCGGAAGACTGCGCAACAAACCGATCAAGTCACAATCGCCCTCGCCGGGAAACCGTCGTTCATTGCGAGCCTGACGCAAGATCTCGGCCATGTCCGTCGGCCTCGGCCCGGCTACATCGCACAACTGTGCATAGCGCAGCCGCGAGGCCGGCACACCGTCCAGATCTTCCAGCCGCGATCCGGAACGGTCGAAGTGAAACGCATCGACCAGTACCGCCCCGTTTTCGCGCCCGGCCTTGTCGACGATGCGCAACGCCTGTTCGAGATTGCGCGCATCGGTCCATGGCATGAACTCCAGATGCGGATGCAAACCATAGGGCGCCGCCAGATCGCAGAGTGCCGCAAAATTATCGGTGAGCCGCTGCTCGTCAGGATCGTTACCGGCGACCAGCAACTCGCTGGCACCGAACTCCGCGCCGACGCTAAGCAGTTGTTCGAAATCCGCAACCACCGTCTGCGCTTTCAAACGCAGGATTTCCACGTCGAGCACGCCGATTCCGGTGTCACGCAAACGCGCCAGTGTCTGACGCCGCAAATCGCCATCGGCTACCAATGGAAAGTGATATTCCTCGGGCGTCGCCGGCTCCAGACGCAGGCCGACATGGCTGTAACCGGCACGGGCCGCGACCTCGACCATCTCGGGTGGCGACAACTCCAGCACGGTCAGGCTGGCGAGGGATAGAATTCGTTCGTTCATGTTCAGGCCTCGATGATCTGCGCAGGTTCGGTGGCGCGACCGCTGGCCGCTGCTTCACGGATGGCCTCGACCAGCGCCAGAGTGCGGGCGGCATCGGCGGCACTCACCAGCGGTTCAACCTCCCGTCGCGCCACGCGGACGAAATGCTGCAACTGCAACCGCAGGGCTTCATCAGGCGTGAACGGTTCATCGACCGACAGCAACGGCTCGTGCCAACCGGCGTCCACCTGATCGGCGCTGTAATGCCAGCGCTTGAGCTGCGGAATGCTCAAGGCCCCGGCCGTTCCCGCCAGCAAGTAGCAAGGTTGATCGGCCTGGCGCGGATAGGCGGGGTTTTCCCCGGAGTTCAACTCCCAGCTCCACGGCGCCGCCACCGCATCGGAACCGGTCAGCGTACCCAGCGCTCCGCCGTCGAACTGCAGCAGGATCGCCGCGCTGTCTTCATTGGCAAAACCACGCAACGCACGGTCGGTGATCGCCTGCACCGAACGCACTTCGCCGCACAGATGACGCAGCAGATCGAGGTCGTGAATCAGATTGGTCAACAGCATGCCCGCGCCCTCTTCGCGCCGCCACGCGGTTTCGAAATACTGGTCAGGCTTGCGCAACTGGAACAACGCAGTCACCAGCGTCAGCCGCCCCAATGCTCCGCCCTTGACCAGTTCATGGGCTCGCACGATCAACGGATTGTGCCGCCGATGATGGCCAACCAGCACCGGCACGCCACTGCGTTTCACCGCCGCCACCAGTTCCCGCGCCTCATCCAGGTTTACGCCCACCGGTTTTTCCAGCAACACCGGAACACCAGCGGCGAGGCAATCCAGCGCAGTGCTGACGTGCTGATTATTCGGATTGGCGACGATCACTGCGTCTGGCCGATTTTGCTCCAGCATCTGACGGTGATCGGCGAAATGCGCCACACCCCACTCCGCCGCCAGGGCCGGTGCCTGAGGGCCGGGGTCGGCCACGGCGCATAACGCGGCCTCAGGGAGATTCTTCAGGTGCCGGTAATGTTGCTGGCCCATGTTACCGGCGCCGATCAGGGCGATGCGAAGGGGCGGGTTCAAGGTGCGATCCTCTTGTGATTGTTGTGGGAAAACTCACTCAATCAACAATTTAGAACCCGGTTCCAGATTCTCACACCCGCCCGACTGAAAAGTGGGCGAACAGCGCACAGCTTTGCTTAAACGAACAATTCCGAGGCCAGGCTGGCCGCCGACAGCTCCTCGGTGAACGTCAGCAACAGCGGCGCCAGTTCATGCAATCGCGCCCCCGGCATCCGGGCGCTTGGGCCGGCGATGCTGAGCACGCCAATCACCCGGCCATCGGCGGGATGTTTCACCACGGCAGCAATCGCCGAAGTGCCGACCGCCGAGCTTTCTTCCACACAGGCATAGCCCTGTTCCCGGGCAACGCGCAGGCGTTCGAGCAGTTCAATATTGGAGCGCGGCGCATTGGGCCCGATATCCGCCGGCACCTCCGCGCCCTGGCGCTCGACCAGCGACAACGCCTCGGCGTCGCTCATGCACGCCAGCCACGCATGGCCCGACGCGGTGTAGAACAGCGGCGCATCGCGGCCCATGTCCGGGTCGTAACGCAGGCCGGTGCGCGCGCCCTGGGCCTTGGCGATCCAGGTCTGGCGCTCGCCGTCGATCACACCCAGACGTACCAGCTCACCGGTTTCCTGGGCCAGCCGATCCAGCACCGGCTGCACAATGTCGGCACCGCTGCTCGACAGATATTGAAAGCCCATCGCCACCAGTTTGGTCGACAGGTGATAGCGCAACGTCTCCGGGTTCTGCCGCACGTAACCCAGGCGGATCAGCTCGGCGAGCAGGCGGTGCGTCGCGCTCTTCGGAATGTCCAGTTGCTCGGCCAGGGTCTGCATCGGCAGCCCGCGCGGATCACTGGTGAGGCTTTCCAGCGCGCTGAAAACCCGTTCGATTTGACTGCCGGCCATGGTGCGCTCTCGGTGAAATTTCGCCGATTCTAGAAGACATCCCAAGGAATGCGAAATCTGGAACCCGACGTCCGATAACCGCCCACTTTGCGCGTCAGTCGGTTGATCTGCTTCGCCCGCGCTGGTTATTTTCTGGAACATGATTCTAAAAACAATTGATTGCTGGAGCCCTCCTGATGCCTGCCCTTTCCGATATCGACTGCGACGTTCTGGTGGTCGGCTCCGGCGCCGCCGGTTTGTCGGCCGCCGTCACCGCCGCCTGGCATGGCTTGAAGGTCATCGTGGTGGAAAAGGATCCGGTGTTCGGCGGCGCCACCGCGTGGTCCGGCGGCTGGGCGTGGGTGCCGTGCAATCCGCTGGCCCGGCGCGCCGGGATCGTCGAAGACGTGGAATTGCCGCGCACCTATCTGCGCCACGAACTCGGCAAACACTACGACCCGGCCATGATCGACGCCTTCCTTGAAGCCGGCCCGCGCATGGTGGCGTTTTTCGAACAGCACACCGCCCTGCAATTCGCCGACGGCAACGCCATCGCCGACATCCACGGTGAAACACCGGGCGCCGGCACCGGCGGACGCTCGGTGATTGCCGCGCCCTACGACGGACGAAAGGTCGGGCGCCTGCTCAAGCGTCTTCGTACAACCATGCGCGAAACATCGTTCATGGGCATGCCGATCATGGCCGGTGCGGACCTGTCGGCGTTTCTCAATCTGACTCGCTCGTTGTCGGCAGCCTGGCACGTGACCCGGCGTTTCACTCGCCACCTGCTGGACCTGGCGCTGCACGGCCGGGCGATGCAACTGGTCAATGGCGTGGCGCTGGTGGCGCGGCTGGCGAAATCCGCCGAAGACCTCGGCGTGCTGCTGTGGGAATCGGCGCCAGTGACTGAACTGCTGCGCGACGAATCACGCATCACCGGCGCTCGCGTGCACACCGCGAAAGGCCCGGTCACTGTCCATGCGCGCAAGGGCGTGGTGCTCGCGGCCGGCGGATTTGCCAACGACATCGAGCGGCGCAAGGCCTTGTTCCCGCGCACGCCCACCGGTCACGAACATTGGGCGCTGCCTCCGCTGGCAGTCAATGGCGATGGCCTGCGGCTGGGTGAAAACGTCGGAGGCCGGGTCAACACCGATGTGGCCTCGCCAGTCGCCTGGGCACCGGTCTCACAAGTGACGCATTCCGACGGCAGCATCGGCCATTTCCCGCACATCATCGAACGCGGCAAACCGGGCGTCATCGGCGTGCTGCGCAACGGCCAGCGCTTCGTCAACGAAGCCAACGGCTATTACGACTACGTCAGCGCCATGGTCGCCGCCGCCCCCGAGGGCGAAGAGGTCGCGTCCTGGCTGATCTGCACCCACGCGTTCCAGCGCCGTTACGGGCTCGGCATGTCTCGGCCGTTTCCGGTGCCGGTGTCAGGTTTTATCCGCAGCGGCTATCTGAAAACCGGCGACACCCTGGAGGAATTGGCCGCTGCATGCGGTATCGACGCGAAGGGTTTACGCGCCACCGTCGACGACTACAACCGCCACGCCCGGCACGGCGACGATCCGCTGTTCGGTCGCGGCTCGACCCCGTACAACCGCAAACAGGGTGATCCGGCGCAACAGCCCAATCCGTGCGTCGCTCCTATCGAACACGGCCCGTTCTACGCGGTGAAGGTTCAGCCCGGCTGCTTCGGCACCTTCGCCGGTCTCAAGGTCAACCCGCATGCGCAAGTGCTCGACGCCGAAGACCAGCCTATCGCCGGGCTGTACGCGGCCGGTGGCGACATGGCCAGCATCATGGGCGGGCATTATCCGGCGGGCGGGATCAACCTCGGCCCGGCGCTGACTTTCGGTTACATCGCAGCCCGACACATGGCGGGCGTCACGGCTTTCGAACAGGAGATCGACCATGCAGCACATCGTTAACAGACAAGGACTGAACCTGCCAAAACTCGGCCTCGGCACCTGGCCGATGCTCGGCGACGAATGCACCCGCGCCGTGGAGCAAGCGCTGGAACTCGGTTACCGGCACATCGACACGGCAGCGGCCTACAACAACGAAGATGCAGTCGGACAGGCCCTGGCGAATACGCCGACACCCCGCGAGCAGATTCACGTCACCACCAAGGTCTGGTGGGACCAGTTGCAACCGGATGCCATGCGTCATTCGCTGGATCGCAGCCTCAAGGCCTTGCGCAGCGAGTACGTCGACCTGTTCATGATTCATTGGCCGACCACCGACTGGGACCTGCCGCGCACCCTTGAGACCCTCGCGTCGTTCAAGGAGCAAGGTTTGGCTCGCAACATCGGTGTAGCGAATTTTCCGCTGCCGCTGCTGCGCAAAGTCGTCGAGGAATACGGCATCCCTCTGTCAGCCATTCAGGTCGAGTACCACGTCCTGCTCGGACAAAACGCCCTGCTCGACTACGCCCGTCAACATGATCTGGCGCTCACGGCCTACACGCCACTGGCGCGTAACAAGGTCTCGGAGATTCCACAGATTCAGCAGATCGCCGAAAAACACGGCGTGCTGCCGACTCAAGTGGCGCTGAAGTGGCTGCTGGATCAGGACAACGTGGCGGCGATTCCCAAGGCCAGCAGCAAGACCAATCAACTGGCCAACCTGGCCTCGCTGAATGTCGAACTGGATGATGACGACCGGGCGCTGATCGCCGCGTTGTCCAAGCGCGAACGTCAGGTCAGCCCGGATTTCGCGCCGGTGTGGGATGCCTTCGACCGCTGATATCTGACCCGGCGAAAGAAATCCGCCGGCGGATTGAATTCCCGGCGCTCGCGCTCGTCAATAACAGGCCCGACCTCGTCACCCCGAGGCCGGGCCTTTGTGCGTGTGTGTGAATAGACGGACGACCGGACTGGCGCCACACTCACACACCAGCAACACTCATCACCACGATCAGACAGAGGATTCCCACATGCTATGGAAAAAAGGCCGACGCAGTGACAACGTCGTCGACGCCCGTGGCGATGACATGGGCGGTGGTGGGGGCATGCGCTTCGGCGGCGGCAAGGGCCTGAGCCTCGGGGCGATCCTGCTGATCGTCGGCATCGGCTGGATCACCGGCCAGGACCCGCTGCAGATCCTCGGCCAGCTCACCGGCCAAGGCACACAGCAAGTCGCACCGACTTCGCAAACCCGTCAGGCACCGCCGGCCAACGATGAACAGGCCGAATTCGTGCGCTCGATCCTCGGCGACACCGAAGACACCTGGGGCGCGATCTTCCAGCAGGCCGGCCGGCAATATAAGGATCCGACCCTGGTGCTGTTCAGCAACCGGGTCAATTCCGCCTGCGGTCTGGCGACCTCGGCCACCGGCCCGTTCTATTGCCCGGCAGACCAGAAGGTCTATCTGGACATGGCGTTCTTCCAGGAAATGTCCCAGCGCTTCAAGGCTGCCGGCGACTTCGCCCAGGCCTACGTGATCGCTCACGAAGTCGGACACCATGTGCAGACGCTTCTCGGCGTCTCGGCGAAAATTCAGACAGCCCGCCAGCAAGGCCGGCAGATGGAAGGTGACGGCGGGCTGCTGGTGCGTCAGGAACTGCAAGCCGATTGTCTGGCCGGGGTCTGGGCCTACAACGCGCAGAAGCGTCTGAACTGGCTGGAACCGGGCGACATCGAAGAAGCCTTGAACGCGGCGAACGCCATCGGTGATGATCGCCTGCAACAACAGGGTCAGGGCCGTGTGGTGCCGGACTCGTTTACCCACGGTACGTCGGCGCAAAGGGTGCGCTGGTTCAAAACCGGATTCGCCCAGGGCCAGGTCGGCCAGTGCGATACCTTTGCGGCGAAAAACCTGTAAATGCATAAATGGCTGTTGGCTTTACTGTTCATCGGCGGCACCGCCCAAGCGGCCGGCGTCGACGCAATCAGTCCCGGGCGCCTGCAATTGCAGGCCGGCGAAATGGCGGTGGGCATCGGCCCGGCGCCAGCGAAAATCGAGCGCGTGCTGATCGTCATTCATGGCCGTCTGCGCAACGCCGAGACCTATCGCAAAAGCGGCGAAGTCGCGGCGGAACTGGCCGGGCAAACCGCCAACACCCTGGTGATCGCCCCGCAGTTTCTCAACGAAAGCGATGTGTCGCTCTACTCGCTACCCGCCAGCGTGCTGCGCTGGCAAGGCAACGACTGGATGGGCGGCGGGTTATCCACAGGGCCGAACCCGCTGAGTTCCTACGCCGCACTGGACGAAATCGTCGGAAGGCTGAGCGATCGCAAGCAGTTTCCGGATGTGAAGCAGATCGTGATCTTCGGCCACTCCGGCGGCGCGCAGGTGGTGCAGCGTTATGCGCTGCTGGCCCAGGAACAACCGGCGCTCAAGACCGAAGGCATTCGCTTGCGTTACGTGGTGGCCAACCCGTCGTCCTACGCCTACTTCAATGAGCAACGCCCGGTGGCCTTCGATCATGCCAAATGCCCCGGTTTCAACCGCTGGAAGTACGGTCTAGTGGACCCGCCGATCTACTCGGGTGGGCAAACGCCCGCGCAGCTTGAAGGCCGTTACGTCAAACGTGAGGTGATTTATCTGCTGGGCCAGCAGGACACCGACCCGCAACACCCGGCGCTGGACAAGAGCTGCGCCGCCAAAGCCCAGGGATCTTATCGACTGGAGCGCGGGAAGCTGTTTTTCGGTTACTTGCTGCGTCGTCACCCTGAAGGGGTGAATCAGCGGCTGATCGAAGTACCCGGCGTCGGGCATAACGGCGACGGCATGCTGACCTCGCCGGAAGGCCAGAAAGCGATATTCGAGCAATAAAAAACGGGGGCCGAAGCCCCCGTTTTTTTTTCAAGCGAACAACATTCGCCGCAATTCCACACAATCCTTCGCATGCCAGTCGGTCAACTCCGGCCACGGATTATCCGGCAGGTTCACCAGCACCGTGTGGGTCCCCGCCGCCCGGCCGCAATCAAGATCAAACCGGTAATCTCCGACCATCACCATCTCGCTCGCCGGCACTTGCCAGGCTTCGGCCAGTTTCAGCAAACCGCCCGGATGCGGTTTCGGCTCAGCTTCATCGCGGCCCAGCACATCCTCCACCGCAAAACAGTCGGCCAGGCCGATGGCCTCCAGCGTCACATGAGCCAGCTCCCGCGCATTGCGGGTCAGAATGCCGAGGCGATAGCCCCGGGCGTGCAGGTCGCGCACCAGCTCCACCGCGCCGACCGCCGGGGTCGAGCCAAGCGCCAGATCGCGCTCATGTTCCAACAGCCATGCATGCTTCGTCGCCGCTTCTTCGGCGGGCAATGCAGCGAGGTGGGTGAGAATGTCGTCCTCCGGCGGGATCGCCAGCGCCACGCGGATCGCCGCGAAGTCGTGCACGGCGACGGTCAGGGTGCCGTCCATGTCAAACACCCAGTGCCGCACATCCGCCAGACTCATGCCCAGTCCTTGCGATGACGGATCAGGCCTTCCTGGGTCACCGACGCCACCAGTTGCCCGGCGCGATTGAACACACTGCCACGGGAGAAACCGCGGGAATTGCCGGCCCATGGGCTATCCATGGCGTAGAGCAACCAGTCATCGGCGCGCAGATCGTTGTGGAACCACAAGGCGTGGTCGAGGCTGGCGACCTGCATGTCTTTCTGCCAGACCGATTTGCCGTGCGGCAGCATCGAGGTGGTCAGCAGGCCGAAGTCCGAGGCGTAGGCCAGCAGGTATTTATGCAGTGCCGGGATATCGGCCAACGCGCCGTCGGCACGGAACCACACGTACTTGACCGGATCCGCCGGTTGCGGGTTGTACGGGTCTTTTTCGGTGACCGGGCGCACTTCGATCGGCTTCGGGCACAGCAGCTTTTCGCGCATGTGTTCCGGGATCAGGTGCGCGCGTTGCTGGGTCAGCTCCAGCTCCGACGGCAGGTTTTCCGGGCCGACCACTTGCGGCATCTGGCTCTGGTGTTCGAAGCCTTCTTCGTCGTACTGGAACGAAGCGCTGCAGGTGAAAATCGGGTGGCCCTTCTGGATCGCGGTCACGCGGCGGGTGCTGAAACTGCCGCCGTCCCGCACGCGGTCCACCGAGTAGACCACCGGCAACTTGGCATCGCCCGGACGCAGAAAATAACCGTGCATCGAATGCACATGACGCGCTTCTTCAACGGTCTGACTGGCCGCCGACAGCGACTGGCCCAATACCTGGCCGCCGAACAACTGGCGAAAGCCCAGATCCTGACTGCGACCACGGAACAGGTTTTCCTCGATCGGTTCGAGGGTCAGCAGATCCACCAGATCTTCCAACACTTGGCTCATTCAGACTCTCCTCACACAACGCTATGCCGCGCAGTCCTGACTGCGACGGCCAATTCAGATTCTGGCGCGAGCCACTGATCGCGCCATTGTAAACGTCCGTGTCGGCTTAGCCATGCAGGGTCTGCAGCCATTGCTCCCGGGTGATGCGGTACAACACGTGTCGACGCAACGGATGGTCGACCGCCAGTTTCGGGTGATCAAAATCGTCGGCTGGATCGTGATGCATGCCGATCGCCTGCATGACTTTTTCCGACGGCAGATTGCTCTGCGCAGTGAAGGACACGATTTCCTTCAGGGCCAACCGGTCAAAACCGCAGCGCAGCGCGGTCCACGCCGCCTCGCTGGCATAACCGAGGCCCCAGTGTTCCTTGGCCAGCCGCCAGCCGATTTCCACCGCCGGGGTGAACGGCGCATCGAAGCCGACCACGCCGAGCCCGGTAAAACCGATGAACTCGCCGCTGTCCTTGCGCTCCAGCGCCCACAGGCCATAACCGTGCTCGGCAAAATGCCCGCGCACCCGGCCGATCAACGCGGCGCTTTCCAGCCGGCTCAAGGGCGCGGGGAAGTAGCGCATCACCTGCGGGTCGGCGCACATTGCCGCGAACGCCGGCAAATCCTCGTCCTGCCATTGGCGCATCAGCAGCCTTGCGCTTTCCAGCTCCAGTATCGGTTCCATCCCGCCCCTCCGCTTGATGCCGTCAGTCTACATCGCTGTTAGGCTTTGCACTCTTTCCTGCAGCCTTTATGAATAGTCCACCATGCCGTTGCCGCTGATCTACCACGAAGACTACAGCCCGGAATTCCCGGCGGAACACCGCTTCCCCATGGACAAGTTCCGCCTGCTGCGCGATCACCTGGTGGACAGCGGCCTGACCCGCGACGAAGACCTGCTGCGCCCTGAACTGTGCCCCGCCGACATTCTCGCCCTGGCCCATGACCGCGGTTATATCGAACGCTACATGAGTGGCGAGTTGTCCCGCGAAGACCAGCGGCGCCTCGGTCTGCCGTGGAACGAAGCCCTGGCCCGACGCACGGTGCGGGCGGTCGGCGGTTCGATTCTCGCGGCAGAGAAAGCCCTGGAACATGGCCTGGCCTGTCACCTCGCCGGTGGCACCCATCACGCCCACTACGATTACCCCGCCGGCTTCTGCATCTTCAATGACCTGGCGATCATCAGTCACTATTTGCTGCAAAGCGGCCGGGTGAACCGGGTGCTGATCTTCGACTGCGACGTGCATCAGGGCGACGGCACTGCACGGATTCTGCACAACACCCCGGAAGCAATCACCGTTTCCCTGCACTGCGAAAAGAACTTTCCTGCACGCAAGGCCGAAAGCGACTGGGACATTCCGCTGCCCAACGGCATGGGCGATGCCGATTACCTGAAAGTGGTCGACGACGCGCTCAACTATCTGCTGCCGCTGTATCAGCCTGATCTGGTGCTGTACGACGCCGGCGTCGACGTGCACAAGGACGACGCCCTCGGTTATCTGCAACTGACTGACGAAGGCGTCGCCGCCCGCGACGAAAGCGTGATGCGCCACTGCCTGGGCCGCGACATCCCGGTGGTCGGCGTGATCGGCGGCGGATACAGCAAGGATCGCCAGGCCCTCGCCCGCCGCCACGGCATCTTGCATCACAGTGCGCAGCGCGTCTGGCAGTCATCGGGTTGTCATTGAGTTGTGCTGCGTTACCCACAGTGGCTGTGGAACGGCCTGTGGATAACCTGAGCGAAAGGGACTACAGCCCACGCTGAACATGGCTTGCAGCGCGCTGGTTGTTTTTTGATCAGGCCTGACGATGGTCGCTGCTGCTAGAATGCGCGGCTTATTCCGCCACGCTATTGCCGCTGCCATGACCCAGACTTCTGCCGCCCTTCCCGCTCACGTCGCCATCATCGGCGGTGGCCCCGCCGGCCTGATGGCCGCCGAAGTGCTGAGCCAGGCCGGAGTCCGCGTCGATCTGTACGACGGCATGCCCTCGGTGGGCCGCAAGTTCCTGCTGGCCGGGGTCGGCGGCATGAACATCACCCACTCCGAAGCCTACCCGGCATTCCTCTCGCGCTACGCCGAACGCGCCCCGAACATCGCCCCGCTGCTGCGCGCGTTCGACGCCGACGCACTGTGCCGCTGGATCAACGAACTGGGAATCAAAACCTTCATCGGCAGCTCCGGCCGGGTGTTCCCCACCGACATGAAAGCCGCGCCATTGCTGCGCGCCTGGCTCAAGCGCCTGCGCGACAGCGGCGTGGTTATCCACACCCGCCACCGCTGGCTCGGCTGGGACGAAAACGGCGCGCTGCGCATCGACAGCCCGGAAGGCGAGAAAACCTTTTCCCCCGACGCCACCCTGCTCGCCCTCGGCGGCGGCAGCTGGTCGCGACTGGGTTCCGACGGCGCGTGGATGCTGCCGCTGGAGCAACGCGGCGTAGGACTGTCGCCGTTGCAGCCGAGTAACTGCGGCTTCGAGGTGCAGGCCTGGAGCGAGTTGATGGTCAGCAAATTCGCTGGAGCACCGTTGAAAAACATCGCCATCGGTTTGAACGACGATGTTCCGCGTTTGGGTGAATGCGTGATCACCGCGACCGGCATCGAGGGCAGCCTGATCTACGCGCTGTCAGCGCCGATTCGTGAGGCGATCAATGTGCACGGTGCCGCGACCATTCACATCGACCTGCTGCCCGGCCGGCCTGTGGATAAATTGCAGGCGGCGTTGAGCAAACCACGGGGTTCGCGCTCGATGGCCAAGCATCTGCACAGTCAGGTCGGGATTGATGGGGTGAAAGCGGCGCTGTTGCGAGAGCTCACTGGTGCTGCGACGTTTGCTGATCCGGCAATGTTGGCCCGGGCGATCAAGGCTTTGCCGCTGACGCTGGTGAAAACCCGTCCGCTGGACGAGGCGATCAGTAGTGCCGGCGGGGTGACGTTCGAGGCGATGGATGAGCGGATGATGCTCAAGGCGTTGCCGGGGGTGTTTTGTGCGGGGGAGATGCTGGATTGGGAAGCGCCGACGGGCGGGTATCTGCTGACGGCGTGCTTTGCCAGTGGCCGGGCGGCGGGGTTGGGGATGCTGGACTGGTTACGACGCTGAGATCGGGTCGCCCCTTTCCCCTCACCCCAGCCCTCTCCCGGAGGGAGAGGGAGCAGACCGCGGTGTCTGGCGTCATACATCGACCTGAAAGACCGAGTCGTTTATGGATTTATCGATCAAGTGTTTTTCATAACTTGAGTTCGACTCGATATTTCAGGTCGACGTAACTCGCAAAAACAACTCGATCAGTCCCCTCTCCCCCCGGGTGTATGTACCGGAGACATAGTGGACAGGTGTTCGGAGACATGGTGGACACTTTTAAATAGACACATTGCTCATCGCGAAGGAGATGGCCTGTGTCTTGGGAAGAGGTGTCTACCGTGCAGCTACGTACAGAATTCGTGCTTTTGGCTCGGCAAGAAGGGGCCAATGTTCGGCAGCTTTGCCGTCGATTCAACATCAGCCCAAGCACTGCCTACAAATGGCTCAGCAGGTTTGAAAAATCAGGGGCCGAGGGTCTGAACAATCAGTCACGACGACCGAAGACGTCACCCAAACGTTGTGCTGACGAGGTGGAGAAGCAGATTCTGAACGTGAGTCAGGAGTACGCGGCTTGGGGCGCTCGCAAGCTCAAACGCGTGCTGGAAGACAAGGGTTTAGTGATGCCTTCCGTCAGCACCGTGCATGCGGTTTTACAGCGTCATTCGCGCGTTGATCCAAAGGCCGCCGAGATCAAACCGTTCATCCGTTTCGAGCATGACGCACCCAATGATTTGTGGCAGATGGACTTCAAGGGACACGTCGGTATGCGTCATGGCCGCTGCCACCCTTTGACGATATTGGATGACCATTCCCGCTTCTCGTTGTGCATCGCCGCTTGCGCCAATCAACAACGCCAAACCGTGGAAGAACAGCTTGTTGGAGTGTTTCGCCGATACGGTCTGCCGCAACGCATGACCATGGATAACGGTTCGCCATGGGGTGACCAAACCGGGGTCTACACCGCCCTGGAAGTCTGGCTGATGAGACAGGGCATCCGGGTCAGCCACTCCCGGCCCTACCATCCACAAACTCAGGGCAAGATTGAGCGATTCCATCGCAGCTTGAAGGCCGAAGTTCTGCAGAGTCAGTGCTTTATCGATCTCGTCGGAGCACAAAAAGCCTTCGATATCTGGCGAGAAACTTACAATCAGAAGCGCCCGCATCAAGCCTTGGGAATGGGGGTTCCAGCGAGCCGCTACAGCAGTAGCCCGCTTGAATACCAAGAGACCCGGCCTGTCCTGGAGTACGCGGAAGGAGATTTGGTCAGGAAAGTTCAGGGCAATGGCGAGATGTACTGGAGAAGCAGCCAATTCCTGATCGGAAAGGCCTTCATCGGGGAGCTGATAGCGATCAGGGGAACGACAGAAGATGGCATCTACGATGTCTACTGGAGCAGACATCGCATTGCCCGAATTGACTTGATTCAACAGACCGTTGTATCAGGTAAGCGGATTTGAAAACCGTCCACCATGTCCCCGAACATGTGTCCACCATGTCTCCGGTACATACACC
>NZ_WTVE01000007.1:0-24873 GCF_022496685.1 Pseudomonas sp. B707
CACCAACCTGTCGCTCAGCGCGACCGGCACCGTGGCCGAAGGTGGTTCGATCACCTACACCGCGACACTGACCAACGCTGCGGGCACCCCGGTGACCGTGACCCTGAGCAATGGCGCCGTGATCACCATCGAGGCCGGTAAAACCACGGGCACCGTGACCGTAGCCGCGCCAGCCGATGACGTCTACAAAGACGCCGGCAACGTGCAAGCCACGATCGCCAACGCCACGGGCGGCAACTTCGAAAACCTGGTGACCAGCACCACGCCAGCAGTGACCAGCGTTACTGATACCATCGACACCACCACCGTGAAGCTGACCGCGACCGCAACAGCGGCCGAGGGTGGCACCGTCACCTACACCGCTACCGTAGGTGCGCCAGTGACTGGCTCGCCTGTGACCGTGAGCCTGTCGAACGGCCAGAGCATTACCATCGAAGTCGGCAAGACCACCGGCACCGTGACCACTACCGCGCCGAACGACGTGCTGACCGGTCATGCACCGCTGACCAACGCAATCACCGGCGTGAGCGGCGGCAACTACGAAAATCTGGTGGCTGATAAAACCCCGGTTTCGACCACCGTCACCGATACCGTCGACACCACCAACCTGTCGCTCAGCGCGACCGGCACCGTGGCCGAAGGCGGTTCGATCACCTACACCGCGACCCTGACCAACGCCGCTGGCTCGCCAGTGACCGTGACCTTGTCGAACGGTGCAGTGATCACTATCGAAGCGGGCAAAACCGCCGGCACCGTGACCGTTCCTGCGCCAGCCGACGACGTCTACAAGGACGCCGGCAACGTACAGGCAACGATCACCAACGCCAGCGGTGGCAACTTCGAGAACCTGGTCACCAGCACCACACCAGCGGTGACCAGCGTTACTGACACCATCGACACCACCACCGTGAAGCTGACTGCAACCGCGACCGCGGCTGAAGGTGGCACCGTCACTTACACCGCTACCGTGGGAGCGCCGGTAACCGGCTCGCCTGTGACCGTAAACCTGTCCAACGGTCAGTCGATCACCATCGAAGTCGGCAAAACCACCGGCACCGTGACCACCACCGCGCCGAACGACGTGCTGAACGGTCATGCACCGCTGACCAACGCCATCACCAACGTCAGCGGCGGTAACTACGAGAACCTGGTTGCCGACAAGACCCCGGTCTTGACCACCGTCACTGACACCGTCGACACCACCAACCTGTCCCTGAGCGCTACCAACTCGGTCGCCGAGGGTGGCTCGATCACCTACACCGCAACCCTGACCAATGCTGCGGGCACTCCGGTAACCGTGACCTTGAGCAACGGCGCCGTGATCACCATCGAAGCGGGCAAAACCACGGGCACCGTGACCGTTCCTGCGCCAGCCGATGACGTCTACAAAGACGCCGGCAACGTGCAAGCCACGATCACCAACGCCACGGGCGGCAACTTCGAAAACCTGGTGACCAGCACCACGCCAGCAGTGACCAGCGTTACTGACACCATCGACACCACCACCGTGAAGCTGACCGCAACCGCAACAGCGGCCGAGGGTGGCACCGTCACCTACACCGCTACCGTGGGTGCGCCGGTGACTGGCTCGCCGGTAACCGTGAATCTGGCCAACGGTCAGTCAATCACCATCGAAGTCGGCAAGACCACCGGGACCGTGACCACTGCCGCGCCGAACGACGCGTTGACCGGCCACACACCGCTGACCAACTCGATCACCAACGTTTCTGGCGGCAACTACGAAAACCTCGTGGCCGACAAGACGCCGGTCAGCACCACCGTGACTGACACCGTTGACACCACCAACCTGTCGCTCAGCGCGACCGGCACCGTGGCCGAGGGTGGCTCGATCACCTACACCGCGACCCTGACCAACGCCGCTGGCTCACCAGTGACCGTGACCCTGTCGAACGGCGCCGTGATCACCATCGAAGCCGGTAAAACCACGGGCACCGTGACCGTTCCTGCGCCAGCTGACGACGTCTACAAAGACGCCGGCAACGTGCAGGCGACGATCAAGTCCGCCACCGGCGGCAACTTCGAGAACCTGGTCACCAGCACCACACCAGCCGTGACCAGCGTCACCGACACTATCGACACCACCACCGTGAAGCTGACCGCGACCACGACGGCGGCCGAAGGTGGCAACGTGGTCTACACCGCGACCGTCGGCGCGCCAGTGACAGGCTCGCCTGTGACCGTGACCCTGGCCAACGGTCAGTCGATCACCATCGAAGTCGGCAAAACCACCGGCACCGTGACCACTACCGCGCCGAACGACGCGTTGACCGGCCACACGCCGCTGACCAACGCGATCACCAACGTCAGCGGCGGCAACTACGAAAACCTCGTGGCCGACAAGACACCGGTCAGCACCACCGTCACCGACACCATCGACACCACCAACCTGTCGCTCAGCGCGACCGGCACCGTGGCCGAAGGTGGTTCGATCACCTACACCGCAACCCTGACCAATGCCGCTGGCTCGCCAGTGACCGTGACCCTGAGCAACGGTTCGGTGATCACCATCGAAGCGGGCAAGACCACCGGCACCGTGACCGTTCCTGCGCCAGCCGACGACGTCTACAAAGACGCCGGCAATGTGCAGGCCACGATCACCAACGCTACCGGCGGCAATTTCGAAAACCTGGTGACCAGCAACACACCAGCCGTGACCAGCGTCACCGATACCATCGACACCACCACCGTCAGCATCACCGGCAGCACCTCGGTGACCGAAGGCCAGACCGCCAGCTACACCGTCAGCCTGACCCACCCGGCGCAGACCGAAGTGACCCTGAAAATCGTCTACAGCGGCACCGCCGCCGACGGTTCGGACTTCACCGGCGTGTACACCGTGAAGATCCCGGCCGGTGCCAGCAGCGCGCAGTTCAACGTTGCGACCATCGACGACAAGATCACCGAAGGCACCGAGAACTTCGTGGTCAAGATCGACTCGGCCACCGGTGGCAACTTCGAAAACCTGGCGGTCAGCAGCACCAATGGCAGCGTCAGCACCTCGATCATCGACAACGATGCACCGCCGGTCATCGACCTCGACGCCAACAACTCCAGCGGTGCAACGGGTGCCGACTACAAGGTGACCTTCACCGAGAACACCCCGGGCGCAGGCGTGTCGATTGCCGACACCGACATCAAGATCACCGACCCGGACAGCACCATGCTGACCGGCGCCACCGTCGTGCTGACCAACCGTCAGGACGGCGATGCGCTGAATCTGGGCAACAGCGTCAACGGCATCACCATCAACGCCAACAGCACCAACGGCACCGTCACCCTGACCCTGTCGGGCAACGCGACGCTCGCCGACTACATGCAGGCGATCAAGAACATCAGCTTCACCAACAGCAGTGAAGATCCGAGCACCGTGCCACGGATCATCACCGTGACCGTGACCGATGGCGGCAACTACTCCAACACCGCGACCACCACGGTCAACGTGGTGGCGGTCAACGATGCGCCGGTCGCTGCACCGGTCAACGTCACCGGCACCGAAGACACCCCGCTGGTTCTCGGCTGGTCGACCTTCGGCGTCAGCGACGTCGACAGCCCGGCCAGCAGCCTGGGCGTGAAAATCACCCAGCTGCCGGGCGAAGGCAAACTGCAGTACCTGGACGGTTCGACCTGGAAAGACGTCGCCACCAACCAGACCTTCAGCAAGGCCGACATCGACGCCGGCAAGCTACGCTTCCTGCCGGATGCCAACGAGTCGGGTGTGAACGGTTACGGTGGCACTGGCGTTGGTAACAATCAGGCCGACTACGCGCAGATCAAATTCCAGCCAACCGACGGCCAGTTGCTGGGCAACACTGGCACCATCAAGATCGACATCACGCCGGTGGCGGATGCACCGACCCTGTCGGTGGCCGACAACAGCGTGAAGTCCACCGGCCTGATCAAGGAAGTCTGGACCGGTCTGTCGGGCCTGGGTACCGATGGCAGCGGCGCGAATTCGACCACCCTGAAAAACGTGATCGACGGCGCGGGCAAGCCGAACACCAGCGGTACCGTGAACAACGTGCAGTCCGACGGCAGCGTGACCGCCGGCACCGCGTCGAAAACCTCGGGCCTGATTTATCTGGAAGCCGGCAAGACCTACACCTTCAGCGGCACCGGTGATGACAGCCTGCTGGTGACCATCGGCGGCAAGAACGTGGCCTCGACCACGTGGGGCGCGGGCGGCAACCTCAACGGTTCGTTCACCCCGACCACCAGCGGTTACTACACCCTGGACATCTACCACCACAACCAGAGCGGCCCGGGCAGCTACGACGTCAACCTGTCGGTCAACGGCAGCACGCCGATCGACCTGAGCAGTGCCGGCGTGCCGATCTACACCGGCGTGCAGGATCTGGTGAATGCCGGCGTGACCGTCTCCGATCTGCACGGCAACAACGGCGAAGGCTATTACGACGGCTACAAACTCAACACCGGCGCCGAAGGCACCACGGTGAAACTGTCGTCGATCAGCACCGCGCTGACCGACACCGACGGCTCGGAAACCCTGAGCATCAAGATCAGCGGCGCACCGGTCGGTTCGGTGCTCAGCGACGGCGCAGGCCACAGCTTCACCGTGACCGCCACCAGCGGCGACGCCAACGTCACCGGCTGGAACCTCGGCACCCTGACCGTGACCCCGCCGACCTACTACAACGGCCAGTTCAACCTGACCGTGACCTCGACCTCCACCGAACAAGTCGGCGGCTCGGCCAGCACCACTGCGACCATCCCGGTCACCGTGGTGCCAGCGGTGTACAACGCGGTGGTCGCCACTTCGGCGGACGACACCGTCACCGGCACCGACGGCAACGACATCATCGTCGCCGACATCGGCGGCCTGACCGTGGTGCCGGGCACCAACTACAACATCGCGTTCATGGTCGACAGCTCGGGCAGTATGAGCGCCTCGTCGATCAGCGCCGCCAAGGACTCACTGACGTCGGTGTTCAACACCCTCAAGCAGAGCCTGGGCAGCAACTCCGGCACAGTGAACATCTTCCTGGTGGACTTCGATACCCAGGTCAACAAGTCGGTGTCGGTGAACCTCAACGACCCGAACGCGCTGACCTTGCTCAAGGCCGTGCTGGACTCGATGTCGTCCGGCGGCGGCACCAACTACGAAGACGTGTTCAAGGCCACGGCGAACTTCTTCCAGAGCGCCGAAGCGCTGGCCAACACCGGGGCGAAGAACCTCACGTACTTCATCACCGACGGCCAGCCGACCTACTACCAGAGCAACGAGCAGACCAACCCGACGCTGTACGGCAACGTGAAGCTCGATGACGTGGTGAAAACCAGCAACTACAAACTGGGCGACAGCTTCAGCACCTACATCGACAACACCCACTACCTGAGTATCAACACTGCCGGCGCCGTGGTATTGCAGACGTACAAGAACGGCAGCTGGAGCTGGAACAGCCTGGGTACCATCCACGCTCAGGGTGACGGTACCTACGAGATCTCGAGTCTGGCGGGCAACGGCAGCAGCACCACGACCACGACCACCGATAACGCCAGCAGCGGTTTCGCCTTGCTCAACGGTTTGTCGAACGTGGAGGCCATCGGCATCAACAGCGGTGTCAGCCTCAACGACCTGAAACCGTACGATTCGGACAAGACGCCGCAAACCAACATCGATCCGAAGGACCTGGCCAACTCGATCATCGGCCACACCGAAGCGACGATGCCGGGCAACGACACCGTCAGCGGTGGCGACGGCAACGACATCCTGTTCGGCGACCTGGTGAGCTTCAACGGCATTGCCGGCGAGGGTTATCAGGCGATGCAGGCGTTCGTGGCCAAGGAAACCGGGGTCGACGTCAGCAAAGTCACCACCAGCAACGTGCACCAGTACATCACCGAGCACTATCAGGCGTTCGATGTGTCCGGTGCCCACGATGGCAACGACACGCTGCTGGGCGGCGCGGGCAACGACATCCTGTTCGGCTCGGGCGGCAACGACCTGCTCGACGGCGGCAAGGGCAATGACATCCTGCTCGGCGGCACCGGCAACGACACGCTGATCGGTGGTCAGGGCAACGACATCCTGATCGGTGGTTCGGGTGCCGACACCTTCGTCTGGAAGGCGGGCGACACCGGCAACGACGTGATCAAGGACTTCAAGGCCAGCGAAGGCGACCGCATCGACCTGCGTGATCTGTTGCAGGGTGAGAGTGGCAGCACCATCGACAACTTCCTGAAGATCACCACGGTCGACGGTGTGTCGTCGCTGCAAGTCAGCTCGGGCGGCAAGTTCAACTCGGGCGATGCCGCAGCCGCCACACCGGACGTGACGATCAAACTGGAAGGCAACAACTGGTCCACGGCCAACATTCACAACCTGATTGCCGGCAGTGATCCGACCATCAAGGTCGACCACAACAACAGCTGATGCGTGAACAACGGCCGCCCCACTTGGGGCGGCCGTCACGTTTGCGGCGCTTGAACCGGTGACGATTTCGTCGGCGCACCGCATACTCGCGCGCAGTTGGCTATGCTGCTGACAGCATGACGCTGGTCCATTTCCGAGGGATGCTCAATGTTTTACGTGCAACGCGATGCGCAGGGTCAGTTGATTCGCGTGGAAGCTGCGGCCTACGCCGAGGCCACGGAAACGCTGCCGGCCGACCACCACGAAATCCAGGCCTGGTACGCCAACGAGGCCGTGGAGAACAGCCTCAAACAGCTCAAGCAGAGCGACCTGGAAATGATCCGGGTACTCGATGACCTGATTCAGGTGCTGACCCAGAAAGGCGTGATCCGCGTCACCGACCTGCCAGCGGCGGCCCAGGCCAAGTTGATGGACCGGACCCAGGCTCGGGAAGCGCTGGGCGGGTTGAGTCAGTTGATTGATGAGGATGAGGGTGGGTTGATCTGATTTGCCTACAGTCGATCGTTCCCACGCTCTGCGTGGGAATGCCGCCCGTGACGCTCCGCGTCACATCAGTGTCTGACGCGACACCGACGGTGTGACTGGAACGCGGGGCGTCCCTTTATGCATTCCCACGCGGAGCGTGGGAACGATCAGTTTGGCGCTGCATTATTTCCAGGGCTTGGGCTCACCGAACAGCTGCCCCTGAACCCCATACAACCCCATCTCGCGAATCACCGACAATTCCCCTTCCGTCTCGACCCGCTCGGCAATCAGCGGCAGATCGATGCTGTGCGCCGCACGCTGGATCGCTTCGATGAACAAACGCTTGTCGCTTTCTTGATCGATCGCCCGGATGTAACTGCCATCGATCTTCAAATACGCCAGCCCCAGCCGCGCCAGGTTGCCGATCATGCTGAAGCGTCCGCCAAAACGCTGCAGGCTCAGGGAGAAACCGAGCTCGCGCAGGCGCCGGGTCAACTGTTCCAGCACCGCTTGCTCCGGCAATTGTTCCTCGCCGATTTCCAGGGTCAGGCGCGCACCGAGGTTGGAATGCGCTCGCAGAATCTCGAACACTTTGTTCAACGCCTGCGGATCGGCCAGGGTCGCCGAGGACAGATTCAGCGCCAGGGATTCTTCATGACCGGCCATCTGCTCCAGCACCCGCTCGAGCATCAACCGGTCCAGCCGCGCGGTCCAGCCGAAGCGCTCAAGCCACGGCAGGAAGCGCCCGGCGGGAATGGTCTGGCCCTGCTCGTCGAGCAAGCGCGACAGCACCTTGTAATGCAGCACCAGTTGCGTATCCTGCGCCGCCACTACCGGCTGGAAGAACAGCTCGAAACGCCGCTGATTCAACGCCTGATCGAGCAAACGGTGCCAAGCGTGGTGATCGTCACCGACGTCCGCCACCAGGCTCTGATCGAGGCATGCCCAGTTCTGCTCGCCCTGCCCTTCGGCCTGGGCCAGCGCCTGATCGCCGAGGCTGAGGACCGCTTGCGGCGAATCGCCGTGAGCGAACGGTGCCAGGCCGATAGAAGCCACGGCGGCCACGTCGGTGGCGCCCGTCGCGTGCAGGCTGCTCAGGGCACTGTCGAGGCTCTGCGCCAGCTGCAACGCTTCTTCGCGGGTCAGCCCCGGCGCCAGCACGGCGAATTCACCACCGCGAATGCGGGTGATGAGGTTCTGGGTTTCCGGGTATTTGGCGCACTCGCGGGACAGTTGCTCGCCAACCGCTTTCAACAATTCATCGGTGCGCTGACCGCCGAGGCGCTGGTTGAGACCGGCCAGATCCTTGACCCGCAACAGCAGCAGATAACCGGAACTGGCCTGCTCCGGGTTGCTCACCCGCGCATTCAGCTGCATCTCGAAATAACGCCGGTTGGCCAACCCGGTGAGGTTGTCCTGATAGGATTCGGTGCGCAGTTTTTCACTGCGCTCGGCCTGCTCTTGGAACAGCGCCTTGAGCTTCTCGACCATCTGGTTCATCGCCAGCACCACACGGCGCAATTCAGGCGTGCGCGGCAGGTCCGGCAGGCTGAGGAACTCGCGGCGGGCGATGGCGTGGGATTGCTTGACCATGTAATCCAGCGGCTTCAATTGCCGACGCAGCAACAACGCGCCCAGCACCGCACTGACCGCACCGCAGACCAGCAACCAGCCAAGACTGCCGAGTGCGCTCTGCCAGAGCTTGGCCAGGGCGAACATCGGGTGGCTGACCACCTCGACCCGCGCTGCCTGCTCCCAGCCACGGCTGACCAGCGCATCGCCACCGGCCGGTTCCAGGCCGATCAATTTGACGAACCAGTCCGGCACGTTGGTGACCGCCGGAATGCCATTGCGCTCGACGATGGTCTGGTCGGTCTTCAGGTCGACCACGCGGATGCTCGAGTAATAACCGCTGTCGAAGATCGAACTGACCAGCAACTCGACCATCGCCGGGTCATCGATGTTCGGCGTCAACGACAGCGCCAGCGCCGTGGCCGCATCCTGGGCGTGGGAGCGCAACTGGTTGACGTACTGGGTGCGCGAGCTCTCCAGACTGACCATGAAGCTGCCGGTGAAGGCGACCACCAGGAACAGACAGATAGCGATCAACAGCTGTTTGAACAAAGACATCTGAGCGCGTGCTCCTAGTTAGTCGTCTCGACCGGAAATCCTTCGGCCTGCATTTTCTTCAACACATCCTGCCAGCGTGACAGACGCTTGGTGTCACCGACCTTCTTGTTGCCCTTGGCGCCCGGCAGGTACAACCCTTCGGCATTGAAAGAGTAGACCGGCAGCAAATCGGTTCGCTCGGCGGCCGGCTTGATCGGGTCGATCAGGCTGTCGAGCACCAGCGGCATGGCGTCAGGGCTGGAATAGTAAGTCAGGACCATGTGCGCGCGGTTCTGGCGCAGCGCCTTGACGTAGGTGATGCGCAACTTGTCACTGGCCACACCGAGGTGGCGCAGGCTGAAATACTTGGCGATCGCATAGTCTTCGCAGTCGCCGGCGCCTTTCCACAAGGCTTCGATGGGGGTTTCCCAATAGTCGACCTCGTGCCACAGATCGATGTCTTCGACGTAGCGCATCTGTTTGTTGAAAAACAGGTTCACCACTTTAAGCTTTTCCATCTCGCTGACCTGCTTCTGCGTGGCCAGCAGATTCTGCCAGGCATCGATCCGCTGTTGCCCGGCACCCAACGGCCCGTACAGCGCCGTGGCCTTGCGGCTGATCGCGGAAAAATCCCAATCGGCATGCAGGCCGCCCAGCATGATGCCGGCCAGCAGCAGCGCGCAGGCAAGCCAGCGCGCGATCCGTGGGAACGCGAAACGTACCGCCAATGCAAGGCATCCAGGGCAGAGAGGAAAGCGCTTGATGGTGAAGGTTAGCCCAGCAAAAAACAATGGCACCCTGAGATCATCGCTGGCGCGCTAAACTTCAGATGTGACAGGGTTCTTCTACACGGTTTGACAACCTGTAGAGCAATCACTAGTGTCCTTTGGATCCAAATCCGCAGTCATAGGGTGTGCAGTTGTGACCCAGAAGCCCAAGCCACTCCACAGCATCAAAGTCGACGGCCCGATTCCCGCGCATCTGGCGCGCTCGGTCATCGAAGAAACCCTGCGAGCCGCGATTCTCGACGGGCGCCTGCCCTGCGGCACCGCCGTGCGCCAGCAGGACCTGGCCGACCTGTTCGGTGTCAGCCGCATGCCGGTGCGCGAAGCCTTGCGCCAACTTGAGGCTCAGGGCCTGCTCAGCGTGATTGCCCACAAGGGCGCCGTGGTGGCGCCGCTGATTCAGGGCGATGCAACGCAAACCTATGAGCTGCGCATCCTGCTGGAGTCAGAAGCGCTGCGCCAATCGATCCCGCTGCTGACCCCGGCCGATCACGAACGCGCGGCCGGCTACATCGAAGAACTGGAAAACGAACACGACTACACCGAAATCGGCCGGCTCAACCGTCTGTTTCACATGGCGCTCTACAGCAAGGCGCCCAATGGCCGGCTGTTGCGACTGGTGGAAGACGGCCTGAATGAAGAAGAACGCTTCCTGCGCTTCAACCTCGAGGCCATGGGCCTGGGCAAACTCTCCCAGGACGATCACCGCGCGTTGTTGCAGGCCGTGAAAGAGCGTGACACCCCGCACGCCGTGACACTGCTGGAGCAACACCTCAATCGCGGTGTCGAGGTGATCACCCGTTACCTCGCCAGCTCAGCCGGCCAAAGCCGCAAAGCAGCACGCTGAATTCTCCCTCCCGGGTGAGCCTCCACTCACCCGGCGAATAACCCGCTTACAAATCCCCCCACCGGTCACGGTCATTTGCCGTGGCACATCGACGCTTGCGCTCTAACCTCCCCCTGCTTTGAACAGCCCGGAATTTGCACCGCAAGGAAGTCATTTTCGACGATAGCCGCGGCGCTGATTTACGCGCACCCTTGGACCGCCAACCCAATATAGAACGGGGACGCGCCGCCCCGGCAGCAGTCCCCGCACCAGGAACCTACGGAAGGAGCCTTGTCACGGGAACAGGAAGAAACGGCGCCGTTACAGCCCGACTTCATCCCCTCATATTCATTCAATTACTCAATTGGAAAGTTGCTTCGAGTGAGGCATTCACTCTTGTCGTTCAATTTTGGCCATTAAACGCCGAAAGGAGCAACTACGCCCAAATAAAACTTAACTTATAAGTTTTATCAGACCCACTCATACTTCAAAAACAGCCAACTAAAAATAATTAAAAATAAACTTGTTAAGTTGTTTTGCGATGTATTAGTTTTTCTTCGCCGAGTTTGGATCCGAAATGACAAGCCCGGCACAACCTTGCAGTACGGCCTTGATTGCGACGGCTTGACCGTCCGCTGTAGTTTTGGGCCCTTCAGACATTGCCTGCTTTCATCGAAACCGAATGAGGCTGTCGTTCGCCTGGAGAAACTTGTTCAACGTTATTAGCGATTGATTGAGCAGTCCTTACTTCCCTATTAGCCAGAGTCTCGCAACCATGCCAACTAAAGAGCAACTTACACTAAAGAAAGCCGAACTCAGCGTTCATCCGATCTTCTCCGAAATCGATTCTTTGACGACATTGCGCCGATTCATGGAGTCCCATGTATTTGCGGTCTGGGACTTCATGTCGCTGACCAAGCGCCTGCAGCAGGAACTGACTTGCACGCGTCTGCCGTGGTTGCCGCCACGGGACCCGCACGCCGCACGACTGATCAACGAAATCGTGCTCGGGGAAGAATCTGACGATCGGCTGTCACACGGGCATTACAGTCACTTCGAACTGTACCTCGATGCGATGCGCGAAGTCGGTGCGGACACGACGGCGGTGGAGCGCTTCGTGACGCTGCAACAGGAAGGCGTGAGTTACGACGTCGCCCTGCAAAGCGTCGAGGTCGACCCGGCCGCTGCGCGGTTCGTCCGTGACACGCTGCAAACCGCACTGCATGCGCCGGGGCACAGCGTGGCTGCCGCATTCCTGCACGGCCGCGAGAGCGTGATCCCGACCATGTTCCAGCGCATGCTCGATGCCTGGGGCATCGGCGTCGAACAGGCGCCGACCTTCCGCTACTACCTGGAGCGACACATCGAAGTCGACTCCGAAGACCACGGCCCTGCCGCAGAGCAACTGCTGGACCGACTGGTGGACGGCGATCCGCAGCGCGAAGCCGAGGTCTACGCCAGCGCCATCGCCGCCGTGGAAAGCCGCATCGCCCTGTGGGACGGCCTGCGCCTGAGCATGCGCGAACCGCTGGCGGAGGTGGCCCAATGAATGCCGCCGACTACCAGTCTTTCGCCGACGCCTGGGAAAGCCGCGCGACCATCCGCACCCGGCCGCGCCGCGTGCTGGAGGATGACGCGCGGCTGATCTATCCGCTCAGCCGCCAGCCCTTGGTGCTCAGCGAAACCTTCCTGCGCGAATGCCCGGAACAGCGTGATTTCGCCCTGGTGCAGACGCTGTACAAATTCATCAACGACGTGGTGATTTTCGAAACCGAGATCGTCGACAAGACCGCCCGCAGCATCGCCAAGAATCGCTTCGCCGTGCCCTTCCCGTTCGCCTGTCGTTACGACGCCATGACCGTGGTGGTGGACGAGGATTACCACGCGCTGGTGGCGATGGATTTCATGCAACAGACGGTGGCCATGACCGGCATCGAGCCGATCGAGCTGCCGAATGAAATCGAACTGAGCCGGGCGATTCCGGCCGCCGTCGAACTGGCTCCGCCACACCTGCGCAGCGCCGTGGAACTGATCTGCGTGGCCATCGCCGAAAACACCGTGACCGGCGATGTCGCGGCATTCGCCCGGGACGACACGGTCAAGCCGTCGATCAAGGGCCTGATGGCTGATCACTTGCTCGACGAGGGCCGGCACTCGAGTTTCTGGGCGCGGATGGTGCGCATCTACTGGCACACCGCGAGCGATGCGGATCGCGACTGCATCGCGCAGATCCTGCCGGTGTTCATCGGCCATTACCTGACCAACGACATCCAGAAGTCCTTCGACCTGCGCCTGATCGACGCTTTGCTGGTCAACGATGCCACCCGCCGCGCCCTGAAAGACGAGATGGCCGGGCTGGCCTTCCCGATCAATCGCCACCACCCGCTGGTGGGCAACATCGTGCGGTTTTTCCACAACAGCTCGCTGCTCGACACACCGTGCGTGCAGCACGCCCTGCGCGACTACCTGGTTTGACAAGGAGGCTGACATGAGACGTCTCGATATTTTGCTGAGGGGCCGCAGCCAAGTCTTGACCGACCTGGCGCAGGAGCTCGAACAACACGGTCATTCATTGCTGACAGAGACTGCTCCGTCGGTGGATCTGGTGATCGATGACGGCAGTCTTGCGCCGCAAAATCACGGCGCGACAGCGCACCTGACTTTACGTCTGGGCATCGGTGCAACGGGCGCCGGCGGTTTGCCGGTGCTCGATCTGCTGTGCCTCTGCAACTCGACGCTGCTGAGCCGCGTGCCCATCGCCGACGAACCGTCCGGCAACGGTCAGGCGTTGCGCCAGCGAACACTGGCGCAGGTGGTGGACGAAGTGGCGCTGCTGGTCAGCCGTTTTTCCCGCGATGCCGAGTATTTCCAGCACGCGACAGCGGCCCGTGCGCCGGACTTCGAGCAGGTGGAAAATCTGCTATTTCTCGACAGCCTGGCTTACGTCCATCGCTTCAATGCCACGGCCAATTCGCAGTTGCTGCAACAAGCGCAGATCCCGGTGATCGAGCGGCTGCAAGAGAGTCTGATCGAACACGCGGAGCGCCCCGCGTTGCACCTTGCCGAGCAGTCGATCAGCTATCGCCAGTTGCATGATCACAGCCGTGCAATCCAGCAACGCTTGCAGGCAATGCTGGAGACACAGCCGCAACCCTGGGTGGTGGGGATTTGCCTGCCGAAATGCGATGCGCTGTTTGCTTCGATCCTGGCGATTCTCGGCAGCGGCGCGGTGTACCTGCCGCTGGAACCGAGCCATCCGCTTCAGCGCCAGCAGTACATTCTGGAAAACGCCGGAGCGGTGTTGTTGCTGCACGACGGCGAACATCCGCTGAGCGGTTCGCTGCCGGGGCTGGATGTCAGCCTTATCGACAGCGCCGACGCCGATCTTTCGTTGCCGTTGATGCGCCAGCGACCGTCGCTCGACTCGCCATGCATGGCGCTCTACACCTCGGGCACCACCGGGCATCCGAAGGGTGTGCTGCTGAGTCAGGCGAACCTCGCGCACTTCACCGCGTGGTACGCCGATTACGTGCAGTTGCGGGCTGAGAGTCGGGTGTTGCAGTTCTCGTCGCTGAGTTTTGACTCGTCGCTGATCGACATCTTCCCGACCCTGCTCGAAGGCGCGGAACTGGTGGTGCCCGACGACAACCAGCGGCGTGATCCGCTGCAACTGGTGGCGCTTATTCGACGTCGGCAACTGACCCACGCGTTCCTGCCGCCGGCGCTGTTGAGCATCCTGCCGCTGGAGCAACTGCAAAGCGTCGGGCAAATCATGACCGGCGGCGACGTCTGTGAGCCGTTCGTGATCGAGCAGCTGACGCGCCAAGGCAAGCTGCATAACCTCTACGGCCCGACCGAAGCCACGGTGCTGATCACCGCGCGACAACTGCAACCGGGCGACAGCAATCGCACCCTCGGCGGCCCGATTGCCAACAGTCAGGTGCTGATCCTCGATGACGATCTGCAACCGGTGCCTGAGCAAACGGTGGGCGAATTGTTCATCGTCGGCCCCGGCGTATGCCTGGGTTACCTGAACAATCCACAGCAGACCGCCGAACGCTATCTGGATCTGGAGTTGCCGGACGGCCAGCGTCTGCGCGCCTACCGCAGCGGCGACATGGCCAAGTGGGGCGAGGATGGCATCGAGCTGTGCGGACGGCGCGACAATCAGGTGAAGATCCGCGGCTTCCGGGTCGAGCCGGAGGAGATCGAACGCTGCCTGCGCGAGAGTCAGTTGTATCGGCAAATCGCCGTGGTGATCGACAGTCAGCGACGGATTCTGGCGTTCCTCGCCCAGCCGCAATCGGATGCCGCGCGCGAGTCGTTGAAAGCTCACGCACAGCAGTTTTTGCCCGACTACATGCAACCGGTGGCATGGACGGAACTGCCGAACATGCCGTTCGCCGCCAATGGCAAAGTCGACCGCAAGGCCTTGCTGGAGCTGCCGGTCAGCGTGCAGGACAGCGGCCCGAAATGCCTGCCGGCCAACGCCGACGAAGCGCTGCTGCTGGAGATCTGGGGTGAGTTGCTGGAGCTTCCGACCAGCGACATTTCCACCGACGAAAGCTTCTTCAATCTCGGCGGTCACTCGATTCTGCTGTCGCGCATGCTCCTGCGTCTACGGGAGGAGTTCGGTCGCAGTATTTCGATCAACCGCTTCATCGAACTGCCGACCATCACGAAGCTCGCCACCCTGGTACGCGGCACCGATGACAGCGCGGTGCTCAGCGCCCAGGCGATGGCCGACGCCGAGCGAGCGCTGGACATCGAGCCGCTGCCGATCAGCCGCATGGGCGACGTGCACAAGGTGATCGTCACCGGCGCCAACAGCTTTGTCGGTGTGCACATCGTCGAGGCGCTGCTGGGATGGGGCGCCAGCGAGGTGGCGTGTCTGGTGCGCGACGGCGGCGGGCAAACGGCGGCGCAGCGCTTTGCCCAATCGCTGCGAGAGAACCGGCTGGAGCATCTGGACCTGAGTCGGGTGCGGGTCTATCCGGCGGACATCAGCCGGCCGCAACTGGGCTTGGCCGATGGGGATTTCGAGCGACTGGATCGCGAGTTCGGCGCGCTGGTGCACAACGCGGCCAACGTCAATCACGTGCTCGATTACGAGTCGCTGGCGGCGGACAACGTCGAGCCGATTTTCGAACTGCTGCGGCTGTGCGAAGGACGCAGCAAGAAGGTGTTCAATTTCGTCTCGACGCTGTCGGCCTCCAGCACCGTCGACGACGCAGGCCGGGTGCTGGAACTGCCCGCCGCACCGACGCCGCCGATCTACATCCGCAACGGCTACAACCTGTCGAAATGGGTCGGCGAACGCATCCTCGAGCGGGCGCGGGAGCGTGGGGTGCGGGTCAATCTGTATCGGCCCGGCAACATCAGTTTCAACAGCCTCAGCGGCGTCTGCCAGCCGCACAAGAACCGCTTGATGCTGATGCTCAAGGGCTCGATCCAGCTCGGGCAGGTGCCGGCCTTCGCGCTGAATTTCGACCTGATGCCGGTGGATTTTCTCGCCCGGTTCATCGCCTTCCACGCCAGCCGCTACTCGGCCGAACGGGCGGTATTCAACCTGCATAACCCGGAGCCTCTGAGCTGGGACGCCTACGTTGCGTCGTTCCGCGAAACAGGCAGCGAGTTTTCGCTGGTCAGCGTCGCCGACTGGCAGCAGCAACTGGGCCGGGTCGATGCCGACAACGCGCTGTTCGGCGTACTCGGTTTCTACCTCAACGGCTTCGAGGAAGACATCGGCGACATCTCCCTGATCAGCCACGCCAACGCCCAGGCCGGCGTACAGCAGATGGGCGCGCACTACCCGGAAAAATCCCCGGCGCTGCTGCGTCGCGGCTGCGACTACCTGAAAGAAATCAACTTCATCTGACTCAACCACCAAGGAGCAACACCATGAGCAATCTTCAACCCGACACCCTGATCAAGAATCCTCACGGCTGCCACGTCGTGTCTTCGGTGGAAGTGCCGGTGGACGCCAGACAAGTGTGGGCGGTGGTAGGCAAATTCGACGGTTTCGACCGCTTCATTCCGGCCCTGTCGCACATCGAAATGACCGGCGAAGGCGTGTCTTCGCTGCGCAAGAAGTTCTTCAAGGATGGCAACGTGGTGGTCGAGCAACTCAACTCCCGGGACGACCAGGCGCTGAGCATGACCTGGACCACGATCTACAACACCCTGGGCGTGGCCAATCTGTGGGCGGCGATGAATGTGGAATCGCTGGGCGCGGGCAAGTCGCGGGCGACCTGGACGATCATTGCCGAACCGGCCAGCGGCGGCCCAGAGGCACTGCCGGGGTTCAAGGATTTCGTGCAGGGGTTCGCCGATGATGCGATGGGCAATGTGCAGAAGCTGTTTGTGTAAGGCATGAAAAAGCCCGCTGCGGATCACTCCGCAGCGGGCTGTTTTTTGACCGCTAGCGATCAGATCTTGAAGCTGTCGACCAGTTGTTTCAAACGGTTGGCCTGCTGCGACAACGCATCGCAATCCTTCAACGTTTCATTGAGGTTGGCCACGCTCTGCTGGTTCAGCAGGTTGATCTGGTTGACGTCGACGTTGAGGGTTTCCACCACGGCGGTCTGCTCTTCGGTAGCGGCGGCCACCGACTGGTTCATGCCGTCGATTTCGCCGATGCGCTGAGTCACGCTGACCAGACGCAGACCGGCCTGGTTCGCCACTTCAACGGTTTCCTCGCTGGACGCCTGACTGGCGTTCATGGTGGTCACCGCTTCGCGGGAGCCGACCTGCAGCGAAGTGATCATCTTGTGGATCTCTTCCGCCGATTCCTGAGTGCGGTGAGCGAGGTTACGCACCTCGTCCGCCACCACCGCAAAACCGCGCCCGGCTTCACCGGCACGGGCCGCTTCGATGGCCGCGTTGAGCGCCAGCAGGTTGGTCTGCTGGGAGATGCCTTTGATCACGTCGAGAATGTGGCCGATGTTGTCGGTGCTCGCGTTCAGGGTTTCGATCTGGGTGCACGACAGGCTGATCTTCTGCGACAGCTCGGTCATCGCCTGAATCGTCTGCTCGACCACCTGACGACCGTCATCGGCCTGCTCGCTCGCGCCGCTGGCGTGTTGCGAGGCATCGGCGGCGTTGCGGGCGATTTCCTGGGTGGCGGCACCCAGTTGATTGATCGCGGCGGCCACGCTGTTGGTGCGTGCGCTTTGCTCGTCGGAGCCGATGATCGAGGCGTTGGACGATGCCATCACCCGTTGCGACAGGTCGTGTACGTGGCGAGTCGCGGAAGACACTTCGGAAATGGACGCGTGAATCCGCTCCACGAACTGGTTGAACGAACTGCCCAGCTCACCGAACTCGTCCTTGCTTTCCACTACCAGACGGCGAGTCAGGTCGCCTTCACCCTGAGCGATGTCCTGCATCGCACGGCCCATGGTGATCAGCGGACGCATCAGCACGGTGATCAACAGGCTCAGGAACACCGCAATCGCGCCGACAGCAACGAACATTGCGATCAGTGCCGAGGTACGGAACTGGCTGAGTGCGGCGTAGGCCTTGTCGCGATCGATCGACAGACCGATGTACCACTCGGCATTCGGCAGACCTGCGACCGGGGTGAACGACAGGATGCGCTCCTGACCGTTGAGCACCACGTTCTGGTTGCCCTTCTGGATGCGCACATCGGCGTTCGGGTAGATGTCCTTGAGGTTCTTCATCACCTGTTCTTTGTCCGGGCTGACGATCACCTGACCGTCCCCGCTGACCAGGAACGCGTGGCCCAGGCCACCGAAGTCCACCGAGTTGATGATCTTCACCAGGGTTTCCAGACTCAGGTCACCGCCCACGACGCCGAGCAGCTCGCCGTTCTTTTTCACCGGCATGGCGATGGTCACCACCAGACCGCCAACGGCGGCCATGTATGGCGGGGTCAGCATGGTCTGGTCAGCGGCCACGGCCTGCTTGTACCAGGGGCGCTGACGCGGATCGTAGCCGTCCGGCATCTTCGCGTCAGGGCGCTGGGTGAACACACCGTTGGCCTGGCCGACGTAGGTGAACTGGAAGTTCGAGGTGAAGGCCGGTTGATCGACCAGCCCCGGGAAGTCGGCGTTCTTGCCTTGATGAGCGACGTTTTGTGCGAGGTTTTCCAGTACCAGAATTCGCCCGCTCATCCAGTTCTGCACACTGCTCGCGGTCAGGTCGCCGGCCTGTTGGACCGAGGACTGGAGGTTCTGGCGAATGGTGTTTCGCTGCAGATAGTCGTTGTACAAAGTGAACAGCGCGAACGCCAGGACCACAACGCCCGAGGCGGCCAGCAGGATTTTATGGCTGAACTTGAGATTCATTTCATGGGACTTCTTATGCGAAAAGTGGGGATGCGTTCCGGATGCAACATTCCATGTACAGCGCAGGCAGCGTTCTGACGACTGCTCTACTTTGGTGCACGCATGTCTCACCAGTCTGTCGGCACGCTTAGGAGAAAACTTAGGGCTTTGTGGGAAATGGACGACATTTCTGCCAGATTCCCGCCGAACGGCGTGCCAGAGCGTTCGCCTGTCAATTTTTGATGACTGTTTTGCAGCGCCGGTTGCAAATTCTGTAACCCTTGATGACAATGCGACTAATTATCATTTGTGACGTTCGGGCTGTCGCGTTCATGTCCTCTCCTGAGTTTGCAGTACAGGCGCTTTACAGTAGTCATCACGGCTGGCTCAACGGCTGGTTGCGCGCTCGGCTGGGCAATGCTGCCGATGCGGCGGATCTGGCCCAGGACACCTTCGTTCGACTGTTGCAGCGCACCGAGCGTCTGGAACTCAAGGCACCTCGCGCGTTTTTGCGCACAGTTGCCCGAGGGCTGGTGATTGATCATTGGCGCCGTGAAGAAATTGAACGCGCCTATCTGGAAACCATCGCCCATTTGCCTGAAGCCGAAACCCCGAGTGCCGAATCCCGTGCCTTGGTGATCGAACTGCTCGAAGGCATCGCCCGCATGCTTGAAGGCTTGAAGCCGAAAGTGCGTCAGGCGTTTCTGCTGGCTCAGTGCGAAGGTTTGACCCACAAGCAGATCGCCGAGCAGATGGGCCTGTCCCTGCGCTCGGTAGAACGCTACGTCGCCGACGCCCTGTTTCACTGCTACGTGCTGCGGTACGAAAACTGATGCCGGTGGATAACCTCTCGCTTGGCCGACGCGCCGAGCCACCGCAACAGGTCGTCCGACAGGCCATTCACTGGCTCCTGCGTCTGCGCAACAACCATGGCAATCCGCGCCTGAATCGCCAGTGCGAACAATGGCGCGCCGAACACCATGACCACGAACTGGCCTGGCAACGGGTGCAGTCTCTGCAAGCTGAACTGACCCACAACCTGCGTGCCGTGCCCGGTGCGCAGGTGGCGTTCAACACGCTGGAAAACAGTGCTCAGGGGTTGGGTCGACGTCAGGCACTGAAGCTGTTGTCCGGCGCGCTGATGATGGGCTCGGCGGGATGGTTGGCCAAAGACACTTCCGCCTGGCAACAGTGGAGCGCCGACTACGCCACCGCCACCGGCGAGCGCCGTGGCTTCCAGCTGCCGGACGGCACGCGGATCGAGCTCAACACCGCCAGCAGCGTGGATCTCGATTACACCGCCCAGCAACGGCTGATCAAACTGACCCGTGGCGAAATCATCATCACCTGTGGCGGTGCCGATGAAGGTGCGCCATTTGACCGACCGCTGCGGGTGCAGAGCCGTCATGGCAGTTACGAGCCGCTCAAGGCGCGATTCATTCTGCGCCAGGAAGATGGATGCACGCGCCTGAGCGTCACCAGTGGCCGGGTCGCGATTCACTCCGCCGGCAACTCGACGGAGGCCATCGCCGGTCAGAGCTATCTGATCGATCACCATCAAGTTCGCCCGGCGCCGCCGTTGGACATGGACGCCGGTGCCTGGGTCGACGGGCTGATCGTGACCCGCAACATGCGGCTGGGCGACTTCCTCAGCGAAGTCAGCCGGTATCGTCAGGGCTTTCTGAACTGTGCGTCGGACATTGCGGATTTGCGCCTGTCCGGCGTGTTCCGTCTTGAGGACACCGACAAGCTGCTGGCGATCCTGCCGCAGACCCTGCCGGTGCAATTGCGCTACCGCACTCGTTGGTGGGTGACGCTGGAGTCTGTGGCCTGAAATTATTTTGGCGGGTTTTCGCGGCAAGTCCGGCTTAGTCAGTAAGCACTTCAACTCAGCCTTCGCGACTGCCTACGGAAACCTACAATGACTGCGCGCGTTACCTGTAAGAACCCTCTGAATTTCTCTGCCGAATCGGGCCTGTTGCGTCACGCCGTTCGGGCGGCGCTGTTCTCTACTGCACTCGGCGTTGGCGTGTTGCCGAGCCTGAGCATGGCGGCCAATGCCAGCGAGGTCAGCAGCCACCGCTACAACATCGCCGCCGGACCGCTGGGCGATGCGCTCAACCAGTTCGCACGCCAAGCCGGCATCACCTTGTCGATGACCCCACAGCAGACTCAAGGCCGACAATCACCCGGCGTGCAGGGCGAGTATTCGACCGATCAAGCCCTTAGCCACTTGCTCGGAGGCACGGGCCTGGAGGCGGTCAGCCAGGATGGCAGCAGCTATGTGTTGCGCTCCGTCGCAGAAACCGAAGCACTGTCTCTGCCGACCACCGACATCAAAGGCTTCACCCTCGGTAACGCGCTGGGCAGCATGGACGGCTATAACGCGACGCACAGTCAGATCGCCACCAAAACCAGTACCGCGCTGCTGGAAACGTCGCAAAGCGTGTCCGTGGTTACCCGTGAGCAAATGGATGACCAGGGCTCGCAAACCGTGTCCCAGGCCATGCGTTACACCCCCGGCGTACTGACCAACCCTTACGGCGCCACGCACCGTTACGACTATGTGGCGATGCGCGGCTTCAACGACGGTTCGGTGGATAACATCTACCTCGACGGCCTCAAGTCGATGGGCGACAGCGGCACCTACAGCACGATGCAGGTCGATCCGTATTTCCTTGAGCGTGTCGATATTCTGAAGGGCCCGTCGTCGGTGCTCTACGGCCGCAGCTCGCCGGGCGGTCTGGTGGCGCTGACCAGCAAGAAACCGTTGTACGAGGCCTATCACCAGGTTCAAGCCACCGTCGGCACTCAGGGTCAGCGCGGTGTTGGTTTTGACTTCAGCGGACCGGTCGATGACGACAAACGCATCGCCTATCGTCTGATCGGATTAACGGATCAGTCCGACACGCAGTTCGACCACAACAAGGAAAAGCGCTTCGCCCTAGCGCCGACCGTCAGCGTCGACTTCAGCGAAGACACCTCGCTGACCCTGCAAGCGTATCTGCAGCATGACCCGTACGGCGGCTATCACGGTGGCGTGCCGGCCGACGGCACGATTCATCAACGCAACGGCAATCGCATTTCGCCGCATTTCTTCGAAGGCGAGCCGGGCATCGATGGTTACTCCCGTGATCAGCAGTCGTTCGGTTACCAGTTCGAACACCGCTTCAACGACGTCTTCACCGCGCGGCAGAATTTCCGCTACCTCGACTCCAAAGTGAACATGGATCAGGTGTACGCCTATGGCTGGACGTCGCCGACCAGCAACGAATTGAATCGCTACTACACCGGCGGTGATGAACGTCTGCACGCGTTCATCGTCGACAACATGCTCCAGGCCGAATTTTTCACCGGCGCGACCAAGCACACAGTGCTGATGGGGGCGGATTACCAGCGACGCAAAACCGTGGTCGACTGGACCAGTGGCGGCCTGGCGCCGATCAACGCGTTCAACCCGGTGTATGGCAATTCGGCTATTACGCCGTACGGCGAGACAAGCTATCTGCGGCGCCTGGAGCAGACCGGCGTTTACCTGCAAGACCTGATCGAGATGGACAAGTGGCGCTTCTCGCTGGGACTGCGCCAGGACTGGGTGGAAACCTCCGACGAAAACCGCATCGCCGAAGCGGGCCGTCCGGTCGGCACCGAGATCAATGATCGACGCACCAAGCTCACCGGCCGTGCCGGCGCGCTGTATCTGTTCGATAACGGTCTCGCGCCGTACGTCAGCTATTCCGAGTCGTTCAACCCGAATTCCTACGCGGACAGTGCTGGCAATCCTCTTGCACCGACCGATGGAACGCAGTGGGAAATGGGCTTGAAGTATCAGCCGCCGGGTACTGACAACCTGTTCACCGCCTCGTTGTTCCGCATCGATCAGGAGAATCTGGCGACCAAACTGCCGCAGGAAAACTTCTATCGCGCTGTAGGCGCTGTCCGCTCTCAGGGGCTGGAACTTGAAGCGCACATGCAGCTGACCGACAACCTGAAAGTGCTCGGCAGCTACACCTTCACCGACATTGAATACTCGAAGTCGATGACCAGCACCTTGAGCACACCGACCAATTTGATCGAGAACAAGGGCAACTCGCCAACCCAGGCGCCACGACATATGGCATCGCTGTGGGCGGACTACAAGTTCGACAGCGCGGCACTCGACGGGCTGCGACTGGGCGGTGGTGTGCGTTATGTCGGCTATAGCTGGGCGGATGCAGAGAACACCATGAAAGTGCCGTCCTACACATTGTTCGACGCATCGATTGGCTATGACCTCGGCAAGGTCGGTCTGAAGGGTGTCGACGTACGCCTGAATGCGAACAATCTGACCAACGAATCCTACGTAGCCTCCTGCGCCAGTCTGGACTTCTGCTACATGGGCGAAGAGCGCAACGTCGCCGCGACGGTCAGTTACCAGTTCTAAGCCTTTGTCTTGTGCATAGAAAAGCCAGCCCCTGATTTCAGGGGCTGGCTTTGTCGTATCTGTGGGGAATTTTCATGCGTTCGTTTCTGGTTTTATTGCACCGGTATATCGGATTGGCCACGGCGGTTTTTCTGCTGCTGGCCGGGATCACGGGGAGCATTCTGGCGTTCAACCATGAGCTGGATGAGTGGTTGAATCCGGAGTTTTACGCGGCCTCGGCCGAGGGGGAGCGTCTGCCGCCAGGTGAGCTGGTTGATGTGGTGCAATCGGCCCATCCGAAGCTGCAAGTCTGGTACATGGAGTACCCGAATGAGGCAGGCCACACGGCATTGCTGGCGGCGGTTGCGCGAAATGATCCGGCGACGGGCGAACCGTTTAAAGAACGCAATGAAGTGTTCTACCTCGATCCGGTCAGTGGCGAGCAGAAAGGCCAGCGTTACTGGGGCGAGTGCTGTTTCCAGCGTGAGAACTTCGTTCCGTTCATTCTCGAGTTTCACTACAACCTGACACTGCCCGGCAACTGGGGTTTGCTGTTGATGGGGTTCGTGGCCATCGCCTGGGTAATCGATTGCTTCATCGCCCTCTGGCTGACGTTGCCGAGGGGTAAACCGTTCTGGAAGAAGTGGTCGAACGCCTGGAAGATCAAGGGTGGGCATGCCTATCGACTCAACTTCGATCTGCACCGGGCGGGGGGCTTGTGGCTGTGGTTGTTATTGCTGCCGATAGCCGTCAGCAGTGTGGCGATGAACCTGCCGAGCCAGGTCTTCAAACCCGCGGTGTCGCTGTTTTCTCCGATTGAACCGAGCGTGTATGAGGCGCGAGGGCGAATGCCTGCCGAAGAGCTGGGGATCACCCGATTAAGTTATCAACAGGCATACGAAAGGGCACAACAGGAGGGGAAAAGGTTGGGGCTGACGGCGGCGATCGGCGAGGTGTATTACAGCTTTGAGTACAACTTTTACGGTGCGGGGTTTGGGCAGCATGACACCGAGGCCCACGGCAAATCCTGGTTGTTCTTCCACGGTACTGACGGGCGATTACTGGGGCAGGAGATCGCAGGAGAAGGGACATTGGGAGAGCGGTTTTATCGATTGCAGTTGCCGATACATGGGGGACGGATCATAGGCTTCACCGGGCAAGTGATGATCGCGATATTGGGTGTTCTGATTGCAGGGTTGTCGGGAACTGGCGTCTACATCTGGTGGCGCAAATGGCAGGCTCGTCGGAGCAGCAAGGCACGCAAAGCGGTTTGAATATCGGACTTTTGTGAGCACTGAAACGACAAAACCCCTGTCTGCGTTAGCAGACAGGGGTTTCGGAATTCAATCTTGACGATGACCTACTCTCACATGGGGAAACCCCACACTACCATCGGCGATGCATCGTTTCACTTCTGAGTTCGGGATGGGATCAGGTGGTTCCAACGCTCTATGGTCGTCAAGAAATTCTGTGACCAGCCCGTTACCGCAGTAACGTTCCGGCAAAAATCGGTGACTTCTACTAAAACAAAACCCCAACTGCTTTCGCAATTGGGGTTTCGGAATTTAATCTTGACGATGACCTAC